>JANOZI010000756.1:0-8563 GCA_031429375.1 Acidobacteriota bacterium
GAGGGTGTCCTCGACGCTTTCGAGCCGGGCCCGATACGACGATTCGGTCGAGAACTTTTCCAACTGGGTGGTGCCGTCCGGACGATGCCAGATCAACTCGAACAGCGACGCGGCGGCGTTGAACCGCGTCTCGATGCGTAAAACTTCCGCGCCGCGCTCATACATCCAAATCATGTCGACAATCTCTCAACGGATGGCCCGGAGGCCATGTGGGGTACCCAAAAATACGACGCGGAGAGTGCGAGCGTATACAACTTGTTTTGCGGAAACTACGGTGCGCGCCGTAATTGGGGCCGGCCAGGGGCCAGACTTGGCTGTTTATGTGGCGGACGGCCTGGTCCGGCCTCGGCGTCGAATTCCACCGTCACGAGCTGCGCGCTCCCCGGCTCGGCCATGGCCCATCATACGGGGTGGCTGTTGTACGCGGTCAGGGTTCAGGGTTCAGGGTTCTCCAGTCTTCAGGGGCCTCGGGCCGCGAAGCAGGACGATAGCGCCGAGCGCGACGACGGCGCAGAGCCGCCACAACCATCGCGGCACGAGCACGATCGGATAGGGTTGCGCGTCGCTCGTGTACTGGCCGTCGGCGAAGCGCTGGGCATCGTCGCGTTGCGCGGCCGGCCAGCGATGGCCCCCCGACACGTAGGAAGGGGTATCCAGCACGGGCGTGAAATAGATTTCCAGGATCCGGTTCTCCTGCCACGCCCCAACATGATCGGTCTCGTCCCAACGCTGGTTGCGGCGCCGCGCGTGCCACAAGCCTTCATCCATGTACTGGTCCTCGCGCGACAATCGCCGCCAGGTGATCGGCGGATCGGTTTTCCACCGCGCCGACCGATCGGCCGACAGCGCCGCGAGCTCGGACGCGGTCCAATGAGAACGGAAGCGGAAGTCTTCGGCGGCGATTTCGTGACCGAGATGAATCTGATCGACAAAAAACGCCACGGCGAGAATCACACACGCCAGGGCGGCAGCCACGCGCCGGCGCGACTCGGGTGACAGCGAGAGGCCGACGCGTGCCGGCGGCACGATTGCGACGCTGATCATCAAGCCGCAGACGACGGCGACCAGGTTCAGGGCGACGTCGCGCAGCTCGCCGACCCGGTTCGGGATGAACCACTGAAACCATTCTTCGATCGTCCCCACCACGATGCCCGCGAGGATCGGCAGCACGATCACCGAGAGATCCGCGGCGGGCCGCCACGCGCGGTAGAACAGGAACGCGATCAACCCGTACTCGACGAAATGCACGCGCTCGACGATGTCGACTTCGGGCGCACCAGTGGCCATGGTGAGGCTGTAGGTCGCGGCCATCGCCAGTGCGAGTCCGATCAGAGAGAAGCGGGCAAGGCGGTGCGTCCGGATGCGCACGATCGCCGCGATGGCGACAACGGCCACGGCCGTGCCGAGTGCGCCGGTCATGAACATGACGAAGCGGTCGCGGTCCGGGAAGACGTTGCCCAGCCACGTACGCAACTGCCCCATGTACGGCGCGGAGAGGACCAGCGCCGCGGCAGCCAGCAGGGGCAGGAGCATGCGCGAGGATAATCTATCGACGTGTCGATCACACCGGCGGGCCGGCGAATCGCGTTGAGCATCGCGCTGCTGGCGGCCGCGTGCAGCGGCGCGCCCGCCCGACGCCTGCTCGTCGAGCGGACGAAAGTCGCGATGGGTTCGGAGCTGCGGCTGGCAGCCTGGGCGGCGGATGACGCAGCGGCGGTCGCGGCGTTCGAGAGCGTGTTCCGCGAATTCGATCGGCTCGACGCCCTCATGACGGTGTGGCGCACCGACAGTGACGTGTCGCGGATGAATGCCATGGCCGGCAAGCAGGCGGTGCCGGTCAGCGCGGACACCCTCGAAGTGCTCGCCGCCGCCGCGGAAGCCGGCGCGTGGACCGGCGGCAAGTTCGACATCACCTTCGGCGCACTGGCAGACGTGTGGAAGTTCGACCACGATCAAGACAACACCGTGCCCGATCGGAAGGCCATCGAAGCGCGGTTGCCGCTGGTGGACTACACCGCCGTGCGGATCGATCGCGCCGCGGGCACGGCGTTCATCACCAGGCCGGGCGCCCGGGTGCACCTCGGCGGCATCGGCAAGGGCTACGCGGTCGATCGCGCCATTGCGCTGCTGCGAGCGCGCGGGCTGACGGATTTTCTGATCCAGGCCGGCGGCGACCTCTACGTGTCGGGGATGAACGACGGCCGGCCGTGGAAGCTGGGCATCAACGATCCGCGCGGGACGGCGGGGCGCGCCTTCGCGACCGTCGAGCTGACCAACGCCACGCTCAGCACCTCAGGGGACTACGAGCGCTTCTTCATGAAGGATGGCCGGCGCTATCACCACCTGATCGATCCCGATCGCGGCGAGCCGGCCCGCGGCTGCCGCAGCGTGACGATCGTCGCCGACCGGGCGATGCTCGCCGACGCGTTGTCAACCGGCGTGTTCGTGCTCGGACCCACGGATGGGATGGCGCTCGTCGAAAAGCTGCCCGGCGTGGAAGCGGTAATCGTTTCGGCCGCCAACGACGTATTGATCTCGAGCGGACTGCGCGGGAACGTGACCATCCTCGCAAAGCCGACTGATGGACAATAGGAAGGGGTCTGACCCCGAGCAAAGCCGAGGGGTCTGACTCCTCCGCAGTAAACACGAGGAGACTGACCACGATGACACGAAAGACTCTGATGGCTGGTGCGCTGGTGATGTTGGCAGGTATGAGCCCGGTCGGCGCGCAGGCGCCGGCGCCGGCCGCCCCGGCGGGACAGCAGCCCGCGGCCCGGACCGCGCCAGGCCCCGGCCTGACGCTCACGACCACCGCGTTCGAAGACGGCGGCATCATCCCCAACAAGTACACGAGCGCCGATCCGGCGGGCGTGTCGCCGAAGCTGACCTGGACCAACGTTCCCGCCAACACCGTGAGCTTCGCGCTGATCTTCCACGACCCCGACGTCGCGCTTCAGCGCAAGGTCGACGACGTGCTGCATGGGATGTGGTTCAACATTCCCGGGACCGCGCGCGAGCTGGCGGAGGGGTTGCCGGCGGGTCCGACGCTACCGGACGGAACGATCCAGGCGAAAAACCTGCGCGGGACGAACGCCTACATGGGACCCGGCGCGGGCGCCGTGGGCCCGTACCATCACTACACGTGGGAGCTGTTCGCGCTCGACACGAAACTTGATTTGACGCCGGACGCGACTCGGGCCGACGTGCTCAAGGCGATCGACGGGCACATCCTCGGCAAGGGCGTGCTGGTTGGCCGCTTCAAGCGTCCTGCGGCACAGTAGCTGGACGGAACTCGCCTTCCCACTTCGCGACCACGACGGACGCGAGGCAGTTGCCGATCACGTTGGTCATCGTGCGGCCCATGTCCATCAGGGCATCGACGCCGAGGATCAACGTGACCCCTTCGAGCGGCAGGTTGTAGCTGGCGAGCGTCGCGGCCAGAATCACGAGCGACGCGCGCGGCACGCCGGCCACGCCCTTGCTCGTCAGCATCAGCGTCAGCAGCATCGTCACCTGCTGGCCGACGGTGAGGTCGACACCGGCCGCCTGCGCCACGAACACCGCCGCCAGCGAGAGATAGAGCGTGCTGCCATCGAGGTTGAAGCTGTAGCCCAGCGGCAGGATGAACGAGACGATCCGGCGCGGCACGCCGAAGGCTTCTACCGATTCCATCGCCCGCGGCAGCGCCGCCTCGCTCGACGTCGTCGAGAAGGCGATCAGCGCCGGCTCCTTGATGGCGCGGAAGAACCCCAGGATCGGAATGCGGAACATCAGCATCACCGGGATCAGCACCAGGGCAAAGAACACCGCGAGGGCCACGTAGAGCGTGAACACCAGGTACGCCAGGTTCTGCAGCACCGCCAGGCCGCTCGTGCCGATGGTGTAGGCGATCGCGGTGCCGACGCCGATCGGCGCGTAGAGCATCACGATGTTGGTGACCTTGAACATCGCTTCGGTCAGGGCCTCGCACCACGCGATCATCGGCCGGCCTTTTTCGCCGACCATTCCGAGTCCGATCGCAAACACGATGCTGAAGACCACGATCTGCAGCACGTCGCCGGTCGCCATGGCCTCGATGATCGAGGTTGGCACCATGTGCAGGAGGATCTGATCCCAGGTCTGGGCCACGGCGGTAATCGGCGGCGCGCCCGCCGGGGGCGGCAGCACCATGCCCACGCCCGGCTTCATGATGTTGACGGCGAGCAGGCCGATCAAGAGCGCGATGGTCGTGACGACCTCGAAGTAGATCATCGCGCGCAGGCCCATGCGGCCGACGTCCTTGAAGTGCCCGGCGCCGGCGATGCCCGCGACCAGCGTGCCAAACAGCAGCGGCGCGATGATCATCCGGATCATGCGGATGAAAATCGTGCTGAACGGCCGGATGATGCTGGCGTAGTAGGTGGCGGTCTCTTTGTCCTGAATGCTGATGATGTAGCCGACGATCAGGCCAACCACCAGGCCGATCATGATCTGGGCGGTCGGCGAAATGCGCGCTTTGTTGGCGGGAACGGCTGCTGTGGTCATCGCGGTGGATTCTACTGCACTGGTTGCAACGGAAGGATGGCGATCTTGCGCGAGTTGTATTCGATGATCCGCCAGTGCGGGCAGACGGCGGCGTCGGCATAGAGCCGTTCACAGTCATCGCACCGCACGCATTCGGTCACCAGGATCTTCGGCCCGTCGATGGCGCCCCACTGGCACGCCTTCTGGCAGATCTTGCAGGTGTCGCACTCGGACCAGCGCTTGATCCGGAACACCGTGAGGTACGACATCAAGCCGAGCGTGGCGCCGACCGGGCACAGGAAGCGGCAGTAGAGATTGCGGACGAACACGGTGGCCGCCAGCAGCACCCCCAGCGCGATCCACATCGGCGTCGATCCGAACAGGCCGAACATCCAGAACGGCTCGACGTACTGGTAGACGAGCAGGTCGCGCGTCACGAGGTAATAGCCGATCACGCCGAACAGGACGCCGAACTTGATCCACGCGGCGCGTTGTTCGATCGGCCGCGGCACTTCGAAGCGGAACCGCCGCGGGATCACGGCATCGAGCGTCTGGGTGAGCGCGCCGTAGGCGCAGACGCGGCCGCAGTAGAGCCGCCCCCAGAGCACCGTCGACACCACGGTGAATCCAAAGAACAGGTACCAGGCCAGGTTGTATTTCACGACCGGCAGGTTCCAGTCGATCACGCTGAAGATGTTGGTGATCGAAATCAGGTAGCTCTTGGCGAACCCCATGTAGCCGATCGCCGCTGCGAAGGTGACGAACTTGAGCGGCACGCTCTTGCGCTTGAAGCTGACGAACGCGAGCACGATGAACGCAGTCAGCAGGGCGAGGTCGAGATACTGCGGGCCGAGAATGTCGGCCCAGGTCTCGACGCTGGTCTCGCCTTCGAAGCCCCAGGGATCGGGCGCCGGCTGCCCTTCGACTGCGCTCAGGGCGAGCGTCACGGCTTGATTTGATCCGGCGAGAGGAAGGCCTTCGCCATGGCGCGGGTGGCCTCGCGCACGGCGCGCGCCGCGTGATTCATCGTGATCGACGCGCGCGACACCGCGGCAATGTCTTCGCCGACGCGGAACGGATCGCGCACGCTCTTGCCCTTGAGCTGCTCGGCGAACTTCGGCGGATCCACCGAGAAGTAGCCGTAGGGCTCGGAGTTGTAGTCCATCACCGCGCCGGTGATCACGCCGCGGGTGTCGAGGCCCAGCAGGAGATGCACCGGACCGTGGTAGCCGCGCTCCTGCGGCACCACGTCAGTGGTCCAGAAGATGTAGCCAATCGGCGGCGCCGACGGATTGGTTTTGGGATCGACGCCGAACGCCTTGTAATGCAGCGGCGTGCCGCCAAACGTCGAGAACGCCACCGCCGAGGGAAACAGCGCCTTGAAGTACGGCTCGGGACGCGGGTTGGTAAAAATCCGTTGCTGGGCCGCCAGCGTGACGACGCTGACCGCCGCGAGCACATACAGAACGACGCCGAATCGTTTCAACCGAACCCTCCAACAACCTGTCAAGCATACGCATGATATCGTTAGCCCGCTATGAGAAACCTTCGACGCGCAGCCATCCTGGCCGGCCTTATGCTCGGCCTCGTGAGCCTTCATGCCGGGGCCCCCGCCACGCGGACTTTGCATGGTGGGGTGGAGGTCGGGGCGCAGACCCCGACGATTCCTTACGATCACATTCACCTCAACGTGCCGGATCCGGCGGTGGCGTCGGCCTGGTACGAAAAGAACATGACCGGCGGACGGCGCATCACGGAAGCGCCCGACCGCATCATGTACGGCAGCACGCGGCTGATGTTCCTGCGGTCGAAAGAGACCCAGGCGAGCGCCGGCACCGCCATCGACCACATCGGCTTTTCGGTCGTTGATCTCGACGCGAAGATGAAAGAGCTCGAGGCCGCCGGGGTGAAGATCACCACCCCCGCGCGCGACGTGCCCGGGCTCTTCAAGCTCGCGTTCGTCGAGGACCCGTGGGGCACGCGCATCGAAGTGGTGCAGGATCCCGAACTGCTCGGCCTCCATCACATTCACATGCGCGGACCCAATCCCGAGGAAGTGATCGCGTGGCTGCTCGACAAGTTCGGCGGCAAGCGCCAGCAGCTCAAGGGGCGAATCGACGCCGTGCGCTACGACGCCGACGGGTTCAGCAGTATGTGGATCCTGGTGCAGAAGGGCGAGGCGGTGCCAAGCATCGGCCACGCGATCGATCACATCGGCTGGCGCTCGGTGAAGCCGCTGACCGACACCATCAACGAGCTGAAGGCGAAGGGCGTGGTCGCCACGAGCGAGCCGCGGCCGCTGACGCTGCCCAACGGCCCGCCGATTAATTTTGCGTATGTCGCCGGCCCCAACGGCGCCCGCATCGAACTGGTGGAGCGTCCGGGGCTAAAGCCGGGCCAATAGTCGTAGGGCGCCCCTTTATGGGGCGCCCATCTTCTGTTGCGGAAAGGTGCCTCCCGGCACCCACCCTTTGGCACCGTTGGCCCTCGGCACCAACCCTTGGCACCGTAGGCACCTTTGGCACCCATTGGCACCCTGGTTTTTATTCTTCGCGCTCTAAGCGAACACTGAGCGCCGTCACATGCAGGAAGATCATCATCAGCCACCCGGCCGTGGGCATGCCGTTGGTGCAGCGCAGCCGGACGTGCTCGCCCGGCACCGCGTCGATCTCGAGGGTGTGTGAAAACAGCGTGTTGAATGCCCGGACCTTGTGGTGGCCTGGCGGGATCTCGCGGGTCATCGGACGCCCGTACTTGACCTTGCCCCACGCCTCGCCGTCCACGAACAGGAAGACCTGGCGATCCTGAAAATCAGCCGCCGAGTTCCGGGTGACGGTAAGCAGGGTGCCATTCACCGGCGTCGTCGCCGGATGATTGCCCGGATCGGCGCCGTGCCACGCGCGCTCTAATTCCGCAACGTCAAGGACGTCGTCGACAACGGCAGTGGTGACGGCCGGTCCCATACTTCGGCCCAGCATACGATCGATCGCGCCGAAGTCGTACCTGCAATTCGTGTTTTACTTCACGACGTGCCAGCGATTCGAATGGCTGTGCTTGCGACGTTGATCGCGCTGACAATCGTCGCGCAAAACCGGCCGGCTCCGGCGCGCACCCGGATTGCGGACGGCGTCTTCCTCTTCCGGACGGCGCCGTACGGCGAGGTCGGTCTCGACGGTAACTCCGTCGTGATCATCTCGAACGACGGCGTGCTGGTCTTCGACACCAACGGCACGCCGGCGGCGGCCGCGGCGGTGCTCGCGGAAATCCGGACGCTGACGACGCAGCCGGTTCGATACGTCGTGAACTCGCACTGGCATTGGGATCACTGGTACGGCACCGAGGTGTACCAGCAGGCGTTTCCCGACGTGCAGATCATCGCGCACGAGAAGACGCGGCAGATGATGGCGGGCCCCGCACTCGACTTCAATCGGCCCGGTCTCGAGACGCAGTTGCCGGGGTACCTCGCCAATCTCGAACAGCGGATCGCGAAGGCGGAAGCCGCCACTCCCCCGCCGCCCGAGTTGCCGCGCCTTCGACAGGCGCTGGCAGACGGGCGCTATTTTCTCGCGCAGAAGAACAGCGTGCGGCACACGCTGCCGAACGTGACGTATTCAGACCGGCTCACGCTGCACATGGGCGGGCGCGAGATCCAGGTCCTGCATCACGATCGCGCCGTCACGCCGGGCGACACGTTTCTCTATCTCCCAAACGAACGCATCGCGATCACCGGCGACCTGCTGGTCAATCCGGTCTCGTACGCGCTGAGCTCGTACCCGACCGGATGGCTGCGCACGCTCGAGCGCATCGACGCGCTCGACGCCGCGGTGATCGTCCCCGGCCACGGTGTGGCGCTCAAAGACGAGAAGCTGCTGCATGCGACCATGGCGGTGTTTCGCGAGCTGTTGCAGCGCGGCGCCGCGGCCAGGGCGCGCGGCCTCGACGCCGACGCGGCACGCGCCGAAATCATGCCCGAGATCACGCCGCTGATGATCGCCATCACCGGCGACGACCTGGCCGCGAACCGCGGCTTCGAAATCCAACTGGTCGACTGGTTTCTCCA
>JANOZI010000757.1:0-7014 GCA_031429375.1 Acidobacteriota bacterium
GGGTCTGACCGAATGGGTCGAGCTGATACAGCGGCAGAGCGCGCGGAGAGAGGCCGTCCCGCCGTTCGCTCTCACTCGGCGGTCAAATCTCCTTTGCCGCACTAATCGCTCTAGCGATGGACGCGCCAAAGACGGCAAGGCGCCCGCGTAGGCTCCAGTCGATTTGACAGCAGGATGCTTGTCGTCGCCTCGTTCGAACGCTCACGCCGGGACGGCCTCTCTCCGCGCGCCGCCTGGCCGCCGAGAGGCACCGGCCCGAGCGAGCGGGCGACGATGGGTGACGCCGTCAGCGGAGCGCATCTTGCGGAGAAGCGTCTTCCGCAGTGAGCGTCCGACCGAGCCGACGTAGGTTACTTACCACCGACAAATCGAGCGGAGGCCAAGAC
The DNA here is from genome assembly GCA_031429375.1 of Acidobacteriota bacterium. Taxonomy (GTDB): domain Bacteria; phylum Acidobacteriota; class Vicinamibacteria; order Vicinamibacterales; family UBA2999; genus 12-FULL-67-14b. The sequence continues at coordinate 387 of JANOZI010000757.1, forward strand.
CCGGCGTTGTTTGAGCCAAGCAGTGCGCGAGTTCGCCCAAACGCTTGGTACGCCGAGCGAGATTTGTCCGGCGAGCGGAGGGCGAACGGAGGGAGATGCTTCTCCGCACGCAAGCGCGACGAGCGGGTCTGGCCCGCCCCCACATTTCTAACCGCGGAACTAATCTGCGTCTAATCTGCTGCTAATCCGGGGCCTACATCTGTTCGTCGCCCGACGGGCCGTAGATCGAGGGAATCTTCACGCCCAGCATCCGCAGGTAGACGCTGAACTGGCCGCGGTGATGCACCATGTGGTTCAACACGAAGTTCCGCATCACGGCGACCTTCGGCATGGTGAAGACCTCCTTGCCGCCGGCCGTCAGCGTCCACGGCGCCATGAACTCGCCGTCGGTCTTGCCGGCGAGGTTGCCGCGGCCGTTCTTGAGGTTGGCGTCGAACATGGCCAGCACGGCGTCGCGCGTCGCGGGCCGCTGGTAATCGGGGGGACGCTGGGTCGTCATCTCCAGCGTGCTCTGTGTCATCGTCATCGCGGCCCAGGCCGGCATTTCGGCGAGGTGCTCGGCCAGCCGGCCGAGCGTGACGCTGGTCGGGTGCGGCTTCCAGTCGAACTGGCCATCCGGCACCCGATCGAGCAGCTTGCGCGTGAGGCCCATCTCACGGTCGAACTCAGGCAGCAAGGCGTCGATGAGCGGCATAGGCCGCCCATTCTAGTCCTTCGGGCGGGTCGGTAAAGTCTTCGAGAGGCTCTCGAACTGCTTGAGTACCTCGTCGAATCCCTTCTCGAAGCTCTTCTCGAACGTCTTCTCGAAGTTCTTGCCGAAGTTTTCCTGGAAGGTCTTCTCGAAATTCTTGCCGAAGCTCTTATCGAAGCTCTTGTCGAAGTCCTTATCGAAGTCCTTATCAAAGGTCTTGTCGAAGTCGATGTCGAACGACAGGTCGAAGTCCTTGTCGAAGGCCTGGTCCCAGGCGTCCCAGGCGAGATCGTCCAACCCGGGCGGCTTAGGCGCCTTTGGCGCTTGCGGAGGCTGCGGGGGTTGCGGTGGTTGACCGCCAGGCGTCAGGCCTCGCCGCCGCGCGCGCTCGTCTTCCTTGCTGACGATCGCCTTGCGGGCGAGGACGATGTCGCCGTTGAACGACTGCAGCTCGATGCGCGCGCTGCCGGTGCCGAGCGTGAAGTTGAAGCGCTTGCTGCCGCTGCGCGGCGTCTGGCCCTCGGGCAGCTGCACCGGGAAGTCGGCCGTGAAGTCACCCTGGAACGTGCGCACGAACACGGTGGCGTTGCCGGCGCCGCCGAGGCCGACGCGAATGTCGCCGCCGTGCGTGGTGAGGCGGTAGACACCGCTGTCGCGCACCGTGCCGTTGAAGGTGACGTCGCCGTTGACGGTGGACGCCTCCAGGTTCGAGGTCTGCGCGTTCTCGATCACGATGTCGCCGTTGGTCGTCTCGGCGGTGATCTCGCCGGTCACGTTCGTGACGCGGATGCCCTCGTTGACGGTGGTGGCCTGCACGCGGCCGCTGGCCTTGTCGATGGTGATGATGCCCTCGACCGAGCGTACCGAGACGGCGCCGGTGCCGCCGGTGACCCGCGCGTTGCCGTGCACGGTCTCGACGGTCACTTCGGCGGTAGTACCCTCGATGGTGGCGTCCAGGTATGTGCCCGACAGGTTGACGGGCATCCACTTCGGCACCGTGATCAGGTAATCGACGAGGCCCGACGGCCCGCGCGTGGACCTGGTGCGAATCCGCAGCGTCATGTCGGTGGTTTCGGCGGTGACGGTGTCGCGCGCGCCGTGCGTCGCCTGGATGCGGACCTTGTCCTGGTCCCACGTTCGCACCACCACCTCGCCGGCATTGTTGCTGAGCACCAGCCGTGTGCCCTTGACGGCATCGACGGTCTGATCCGACTTCGGCGAATTGTCGGGACCACCCGGGCGCGCCTGTATGGGCTGCTGGCCATCAGCCGCGCCATCGCGCGGTTGGGCGAACGAGGGAGCACTACAGGCGAGCGCCAGCGCGGCGATCAATACCTGGCACCCCATAAAGGGGTGCCCTACTTTCAGGAGCAATCGATTCATCGGGTCAGTCTCCTCCGGCCGAAGCGAGAGTGGTGGCATGACGCAGCAGCTCGAGTTTTCGGCGGCGCGCGTCGGCCAAATGGGAATTGAGGTAGGTGTTGGCAGGGTCGTCGTTCAGCGCCATCCGCGCTTCCTGGATGGCATCGTCGATGGCTTTCAAGTTGCGTTCGATCACGAGCACCGTGCGCGGGTCGAGGCGGTCGCGCTCGTCGCGCAGGATGCGTTCGAGGTCGCTGACCGCCGCGTTGAACTGCGCGTCGGCGAAGTTGGCGTTCTGCACGTCGCCTTCGACGAGGCCGTTGGGCTCGTTCTGCGCGACCACGATGTCCTGCCTGGCGGGGGCATCGGGACGCGCGGCGATCCACGTGAGGCCGGACGCGACCGCGATCAAGAGGGAAGCGGCCATCGCCAGCTGCGGCAGCGTGAACGCGATCTGCCGGCGCCGCGGGGCGGTGGCGGTGGTGTCGAGACGCGCCATCACGCCAGGCCACAGATCGCGCGACGGTGCTTCCTCGCGCCACTGCCCGATCGCCTGCGCCAGGATGTCGTCTGGCGCCAGCGCTTCGTGATCGGTTTCTCCGAATCGGTTCTGGGCGGTCTTTCTCTTTCTCACGGCACCCCTAAAGGGGGTGCCCTACGATGGCGTTCTCACGGCACCCCTAAAGGGGTGCCCTACGGCTGCTTCTTCATCAACAACCCGCGCAGCGTCTGGCGGGCGCGGTGCAACTGCGACTTCGACGTGCCCGGCGAGACGCCGAGTATCGTGCCGATCTCTTCGTGCTTGTAGCCCTCCACGTCGTGCAGCACGAACACGGTGCGGGCGCCCGGCGGCAACTGCTCGATGGCCGCCTGCAGATCCATGCTGAGGTCCATGCTCTTCGTGCGAGTGGCCGGCGCCATCTCGAGCACCGCCTCGCTGTCGGACAAGAACCTGTCGCGGGCCGTGCCGAGCGTACGAAACCGCTCGATGATCACGTTGACCGCCAGCCGGTGCAGCCACGTCGCGAACGACGACTCGCCGCGAAACAGGGCGAGCTTCTGCCACGCGCGGACGAAGACGTCCTGCGTGAGTTCATCGGCTGCATCGGGTCCGGCCATCCGCCGCGCCAGGTTGAAAATGCGCGGCATGTGGGCCCGGTAAACCCGCTCGAAAGCAGCCGTATCTCCTTGAGCCGCAAGGACGACGTCTTCCACCGGCACTAGCTTGGATGCTGGAAAAAGGGGAAGGGTTGGAAGGGGGAGGGCCCCCTTCCAGGCGTGCTTTTAGGTCTTGGGCTTCGAAAAATCGACTTTCGGCGCCACTTTGGCCGATTCCGGGGCCGTGAACAGGGGGTAGTCGCCCTTGAAGCCGAAGATGCCGGCCGTAATGTTGGCCGGGAATTGCCGCCGCGACGTGTTGTACGCCTGGACGGTCTCGTTATATCGCATTCGCTCCACGGCGATCCGGTTCTCGGTGCCGGCAAGCTCATCCATCAGCCGCGCGAACGTCTCGTTTGACTTGAGGATCGGGTAGTTCTCGACGACGACCAGCAGGCGCGAGAGGGCCGAGGACTGCTCGTTGGCCGCGGCGATCTTCTGCTCGGGCGTCGTGGCGCCGGCCAGCTTCGCACGCGAATCAGCAATCGACTGGAACACATCGCGCTCCTGCTGCGCGAAGCCCTTGGTGGCCTCGACCAGGTTCGGAATGAGATCGTTCCGCCGCTGCAGCTGATTCTCGACCTGCGACCACTGCGTCTTGATGGCTTCTTCCTGGCTGACGAACTTGTTGTACGAGCAACCCGAGCCCGCCAGCCCCGCGACGACCACCGCCACACCGACGAGGAAACGCGTCACTGTCTTCATAGCTCCCTTTCTACCATGAGGCACCACCGCCGCCGCCTCCAGAGCGACCACCGCCGAAGCCGCCAAACCCGCCGCCGAATCCGCCCGATCCTCCCCAGCCGCCGCCGCCGCGCGGGAAACCGGCGCCGAATCCGCCGGCGCCGCTCGTCCAACGGCTGCGGCGCCCGCGCCGGCCGCCTCGCATCAAGTTCAGGAAGATGATCAGCAGAATGATCCACGTGCCGGACGGAATGCGCAGTCCCGTATCCCGGCGCGATTGGCGTGGCGCCACTGGCGTGAGGCCAAGGTCCACGTTGCGCCCCTGCGCGATGCGCTGCGCGATGCGCGTCGCGCCGGCCAGCAGCCCCTGTCCGTAATCGCCGGTTCGAAAGAACGGCACCATGACTTCGCGGCTCACTTCGCCGGCAAACCCGTCGGTGACGAAGCCTTCAATGTCGTAGCCGACCTCGACCCGCACCTGGCGATCGTCAACCGCGAGCACGATCAGGACGCCGTTGTCTTTGCCCTTCTGCCCGATGCCCTGGCCGCCGTTCTCGAACATTTTCACGGCGTACGACGGCAGGTCCCCCCAGGGTTGGAACGTCTTCACCGTCGCCACGACCATGACGTCCGTCGTCGCGTTTTGTAGTTGCCTGATCAACGCCTCGAGCTGCTGCTCGGCCGCCGGATCGATCACGCCCGCGAAGTCGTTCACCGGCGCGGTCAGCAGCGGGGGCGCCGGCTGTGCCCACGCCGTGGCCGCGCTCGTCGCGACTGCGAGGACGACGGCCAATATGCGCGCGCGCCTCATGGCCGTCCCGTTCGACTCGCGTGCATCGTCGCTGGCTTCGTGTCGCTCCGATGCACCCTCGCTCAGGGCAGGGCGGATGCGAGCGGTCAAGCCGGTTTCCATCCGTCGATGAATCGGGCGAGCTGTTCTACGGCTGCGAGATACGCGGGGAAGAGCCGCACCGCATCCACTCCCGCTCCGGATCCGTTCGCCATGATGGCGAGAAGGTTGCCGACGACTCGGGGATCGAGACCGGGGCGCGCCGCGGCGTAGGCGCCGAGCGCCGCCGCGGTGTCGTGCGGCCTGTCGTCGAGGCTGGCAAGCCGCCGCAGCAGCGCCGCGAAACCGGGCGCTGAATCCGCCACCAGCGACTCGATGGCGGCCGGCCGCCCGCCGCACTCGATGTAATTCTCGCGCAGGTGCAGCAGGTGGCTCTTGACCTGCACTTCACACGCGCGCCGCAAGTCTTCCGGCCGAATCGACAAGCCGAAGAACGGATCGGCGCCGAAGATCACGCGATGGGTGTCGATGATCTCGCCGAACTCGATCGGGAATGCATCGAGCGAGCCGGCAAATTCGTCGCGCGACAGGAACAACGGCGTGGCGCTGCCGTTCTTCAGCCAGCTCGACGCGCGCGCGGCACATGCCGCCAGATCGTCGGCCGTGACCGAGCGAACGATCGCCAGGCTCGGCGCGGGACTCTCGTCGGGATGCCCGTGCGCGACGAACGCCTGGAGCCGGTCGCCGAAAATCTGCTGGAGGTCGTGAAGCGTGGCGGCGAGCGGCCCGCCGTAAGAACTGTCCATCTCTTATAGAATACGTCTCTTATCGGTTAGCTGTTCGTTTATGCGCCTGCGCGAAATCAATCTCGGATGCTTCGGTGGCGGTACAGGGTTGCCGAGCTTGCTCGGCGGCCTCAAGCGCAACCCATGGCTGCGCCTTCATGCCGTCGTCACGATGTTCGATTCGGGAGGCAGCTCCGGGCAGCTGAGGGACGAGCTGGGCGTGCTGCCGCCCGGTGACGTGCTGCGCTGCGCGCTCGCGCTGTCGCGCAACGAGGGTGAAGCGCGCCGCGTGCTGCTCGCGCGGTTGCCGACGCTCGAGAAAAGCCGGCTCGGCGGCCACACCGGCGGCAACCTGCTGTTGTCGATGATGGAACGGTACAGCGGCGATTTCCTGGCGGCGGTCGACGGGTTGAGCGCGCTGCTCGGATGCCGCGGGTCGGTGTGGCCGGTCAGCGTCGAGCAGGCGACCCTGTGCGCGCAGTACGCCGACGGCGAAGTGACGCGCGGCGAGGTCGAAGTCGACGAGGGCCACTCGCGCGGCCATCACGTCACGAAGGTCTGGCTCGATCCGCCGGCGCAGATTCATTCGGGGGTGCGCGGCGCCCTCGCCACGTTCGACGCGGTCGTGATCGGACCGGGCAGCTTCTTCACCAGCTTGATGCCGACGCTGCTGGTGCACGGCGTGGCGGAAGGGCTGGCGGCGGTGAAGGGCCCCATCGTGCTCGTAGCCAACCTGCTGACCGAAGGCCAGGGCATGCGCGGCTTCACGGCGTCCGACGCCGCCGAATGGGTGGGCCGTACGATCGGCCGGCCCGTGGACGTCATCATCGCCAACACCGGGCATCCCTCCACCGCGACCCTCGCGCGATACGAGGCCGAGCACAAGCACCCGCTGCAGGCCGGCCAGCCGCCGCCGGGCACCGAAGTGGTCACGGGTGAGTTCTGGAAAGCGGAGATTGCACGCCACGATCGACAGCGTTTGTCCAACGCGGTGTGGTCGGTGATATCGAGGAGACTACTGACGTGACCAGCTGAAAGTTGAAAGTTGAAAGTTGAAAGTTAGCGCGCCTTCTTTGCCTTCTTGGCTGTCTTGGCTTTGGGCGCCTTTGCCGCCTTCTTGGCTTTGGGAGCCGACTTGACCTTCGTGGTCTTGGCGGC
>JANOZI010000758.1:0-2354 GCA_031429375.1 Acidobacteriota bacterium
GGACCAGGAAGCTGGCCGGTCCACAGCACCTTGCCGGTGGCACTGTCGTACGCACGAAACTTCAGGTCGTACTCCGAACCACCCGTGAACAGCACACCGGTGGCCGTCATCACCGTGCCACCGTGGCTGCCAGCGCCAGTCTGGGTCAACCCTTTTTCTGCCAGCTCCGTGTGTTCGCCGAACGGCACGGTCCAGAGATACTTGCCGGTGTTCATGTCGACGGCGTTGAGCGTGCCCCACGGATAGGCATTGGCTTGGTACCCCTCGGGATCGACGAAGTAGCGGTAGCCCGTGAACACGTACGGTTTGCCTGTCGCCGCTGCGTTGGGGTTGGCCGGCGCTGCGGGCTCGTCCGCCCCGCCTCCGCCTGCGCCGCCGCGCCTCGGCGGCGCATTCCCGCGAGCGGCAAGGCTGCCGAGCGAGAACACGTTGTTCACGTTCGCATAGATGATTCCTCGGTCAGGATCCGCGCTCAGCCCGCCCCACTCGACGCCACCCTTCCATCCCGGCGCGACCATCGTCTGTTTGTCGATGCTCAACGGTGTGAAGGGCTGATTAGTGCCGAGGAACGTGTCGAACTCCTTCTGCGCCCAGGCGCGCATCTCCGGGGTGCGGTTCGTCACCTCGTCGCGCGTCATCGTCAATTTCGCAAGCGGCGCCGGCAGCGTGGGAACCGGCTGCGTGGGCGCCGTCTGTTCTCCGGCGACCGTGCTCGCGGGCACCTTCATCTCGGTCATCGGAAACAGCGACTCGCCGGTGACGCGATCGAAGATATAGATGAAGCCAAACTTGTTCGTGGCGGCGACCGCGTCGACTCGCCTTCCGTTGCGGTTGACGGTGAGCAGAATGGGCGGTGCCGCGAAGTCCGAATCCCACAAGTCGTGGCGCGTCGCCTGGAAGTGCCAGAGTTTCTTACCCGTGCCGGCGTCGAGAGCTATCACGCAATTGGCGTAGAGATTGTCGCCAGGCCGATCGACCCCATAGAAATCATCGGCCGGAGAACCCGTGGCGATGAAGACGATGCCACGCTGGGTGTCGACGATCGATCCCGCCCACGCGTTCGCGCCGCCTTGATTGTCGCGCGCGCCGGCCGGCCAGGTTTCTGCTCCGGGCTCGCCCGCTGCCGGAATGGTATGAAACGTCCAGCGGAGTTCTCCGGTGCGAACGTCGAAAGCGCGCTCATCTCCAGGCGACGCCGGCGTCCTTTCGGACACCCGGCCACCAAGGATCAACAGATCCCTGTAGACCACTGCCGGCGATGTCGCGTGATACGAATTGTCCTCGGGCGCGCCGCGCAGGTTCGCGCGCAGATCGATGCGGCCCTTGTCGCCAAAGCTCGTGATGGTCGTCCCATCCGCTGGATTGACCGCGTAGATGAAAGTGCCGGCGGCGGTGAACAAGCGGCTTTCTTTGCCGTCGCTCCACCACGTCAGCCCGCGCGACGCCGCCGTCGTACCGGCGCCGGAATCGAACGTCCATTTCTGGCGGCCGTTGGCAGCATCGAGCGCGATGACTTTCTGACGCGGCGTGACCACATACATGGTGCCATCAACCACGAGTGGCGTCGTCTGCAGCCGGCCTGCATCCGGCGTTTCGAATCGCCAGACTTCCTTGAGGCCGCTGACGTTGGCTTTGGTGATCTGGCTCAGCGATGAAAAACGCGTGCCGCCATGATCGCCGCCGTAGGAGAACCAGTTCGCGCCCGCGCGAGACATCTCCTGTGCCGCCGGCATCGCTGCCAGATACACCAGGACCACCAAGATCATCACTTTACGCATCGGACCCCCGGCTCTTCATAGGTCTTCCCGTCGCAGATCAGTCCTTTACCTGTTTAACAGGTTTGGTATCATAGCGCGCTTGAAGAAAAGGCGCATGGCAAATGGAGACACCCGAATGAAGAACCGCATCACCGCATTCGTGCTCGGCGGCGTTCTGGCGATAGTTGGTCTGACCCCCGTCCCCCTGGTTGCCGAGCAGGCGCCCGCCGCCGGCTCGCCCGCCAAAGCCGGCCAGAAAACGCCTCAGGAGCCTGTCGCGACTCCAGACGAGTTCAAGGCGCGTGTCATTCGTCAGACCGATCTGCCAATGGTCGAGCTGGTGCCTGGATCCAACTCCCGGCTCGTGGCCGGCGAGCAGTCGATGATCAGCTTCCTGAAAATGGACAAAGGCTCCTACTTCGCGCCGCACCGGCACCACCAGGAGCAGATCATGATCGTGCTGGAGGGTTACTGCGACGAGATCATCGAGGGCAAGCGCTATCGCGTGCAGAAGGGTGACGTCATCATCCTGCCGTCCAACATCGAGCACGGCGCTTACATCTACGATGAAGACGTGCACGTCATCGACGTGTTTGG
>JANOZI010000759.1:0-2202 GCA_031429375.1 Acidobacteriota bacterium
TTTTGATCCGCGACCAGCAGCTTCGCCGCCGCTTGCAGGTCGGTGCTGGATGCGCGGCCGTGCCGCTCGGCCACGGCGAGCGCGCTCGCGAACTGGATGCGCGCCAGGGTCTTGTCGTCGAGCCCGCCCGGCGCCTTGTTCTGATCCCACTTCGACGGATCCTTGAGGAAGTTAATCGTGTCGTCGAGCGAGTCGCCGATGTCGTAGCCGCGCGCGCTCGCCACCAGCAGGGCGCGGGTGGCATCGCCGTTGTTGTGGCATGAATAGCAAGAATGTTCCTTCCGCCACTTCGGCACTTCGATCCGCAGAAACGCGACGCCGCGGCCAATGGCCGCCGCGGCCGGATCGGTAGTTTGCATGGCCGAGGTGGCCGCCACGAGCAGCGTGGCGCACGCGACTGCGAGAATTCCGCCCGCCGACATCAGGGTTAGCGTATCTCAGCCACACCGGCCCGCGTAACGGGCTTGGCCATGGCACCAGCACTCGCCGCGGGTATACTCGCGCCGTTCGAATCTTTCTGGAGGCGACCATGCCGATCCGACGTGTGATTGTGATCCTGCTCGCGGTGATGACGGTCGCGCTCCCAGCCGCGACTGCCGCGCAATCCGAACGGGGCAGCATCACCGGCGTCATCGAGGATGCGACCAAGGCCGGACTACCTGGCGTGATCGTGAAGGTCATCAACACCGCGACCAACGCCACCACCGAAGTCGTGTCGTCGAGTGCGGGCGTCTACAATGCCATCAACCTGCCGCCAGGCACGTATCGCATCGAGGCCTCGCTTCAGGGTTTCCAATCCGCCGGCGTCGACGGTGTCAGGCTGGCCGCGGGCTCGACCCAGCGCATCAACGTGACCCTGGGTGTCGGCGCGATCACCGAGACCGTGAATGTGTCCGCGGTGAGCTCGATGATGCAGAGCCAGGACGCCAAGGTCACCACCAACGTCTCGAACGAGCTGATCGATCAGCTCCCGCTCGTGGTCGGCGGCGCGATGCGCAGCGTGTTCGACCTCGTCGCCACCGTGCCCGAGGCGAAGGGCAGCGGCACCAACGTCGTGCTCGGCGGCGGTCAAGGCGGCGCGTTCGGCGCCACCCTGGACGGCATCTCGGTGAACACCAATCGCAATGCCGACACAACGGAGACCGCGTTCCTGACGCCCTCGGTCGAAGCCATCACCGAGTTCTCGGTGGAGACCAACGGCTTCAAGCCGGAATTCGGGCAGGCCGGCGGCGGCGCCATCACCTTCGCGTCGAAGTCAGGCACCAATCAGTTCAAGGGCTCGCTCTACAACTTTCTCCGCCACGATGCGCTGGATGAGAAGGGCTTCTTCGAGGCGACGAAGGGGACGTATCGGCAGAACAATTTCGGCGCGTCACTCGGTGGCCCGGTGCAGATCCCGCGCCTCTACGACGGCAAGAACCGGACCTTCTTCTTCGCCGCGTACGAGGGCTTCAGGAACAATCAGGCGGCCAATGCCACGACGCTGAGCGTGCCGACACCGGAAATGTACAACGGCGATTTTTCGAATTGGGTCGACAGCCAGGGGCGGTTGATCGTCATCTACGATCCGGCGACGACGCGGCCCAACCCCAATGGGACCGGGTTCGTCAGGGATGCGTTTCCAGGCAACCGGATTCCCGCCAGCCGCTTCAGCGCGGTCGCGCGGCAGTACCTCGCGCTGGCGCAGTCGGCCGTAGTGCCGAATCGCACGGGGCTCGTGCCCGGGACGTTCGGCTACGTCTCGAACAATTTCCTCTCGCCGGGCGGGACGACACGGGAGACGACGCACAAGCTCAGCGTGAAAGTCGATCACGCGTTGACGAGCGCGCATCGCCTGTCGTATCTCGTCAACCGGGCCGCCAACGAAACCCTGCCTGGCGAAAACGGCGCGGTCGGATTGCCGGCGCCGTTCAACACCTTTCAAACCACGACCAACGATGCCGACCTCCATCGCGGCAGCTGGGACTGGATCGTTGGCCCCCGCACCGTGAATCACCTGAGCGTAGGCGTGAACACCTTCAACAAGAACGCGTACTCGCCCAATGTCGATCAGGGCTGGAGCGGCAAGGTGTGCATTCCCAATGCGGTCGACTGCAACCAGAACTTCGGCATCATCTCCTTCTCGGAATTTTCGACCTGGGGTGGCTCGTCCTACAACGGCACCGAGCAGCCGAGGTTCTCGATCAAGGACGACCTCACGCT
>JANOZI010000760.1:0-2413 GCA_031429375.1 Acidobacteriota bacterium
AATGGCCGGCACGAACGTCTGTCCCACACCGGTGGTCTGCGCCAGGAACTCGTTCCACCAGTCGTAATTCACGCCCGCGGCTGCCGATGTCGCCGCCATGCTCGAGCCGAGGTGCTCGCTGATCTGCCCATGCAGCGCAAACGCGAGCGGCAGCGCCAGCAACACCGTTGACATCCACAGGCCGGCCACCAGCCACGGCGCGCGCTGCACCCTTCGCAGCCCGTCGATCAATGCTTCGAATATGGTCATGAGCAGTAGGACAAACCTACAGGTTTGTCCCCACACGGTCTCTACACAAAAAACGCATATGTCATTAGCAGGTCTTGCAGCCAGACCATCCACCGCAACGACCACTTCGTCGCGGCTGTCTCAGTCGCCGGCTCCAGCACGCGGCTGTTGTTGGTGTAGTTGGTGTCGAGCAGCAGGACGCGCTCGGGATCGATCTGCACTGAAACCGCCTTCACCGGCTTGTCGTAGGTGAACAACTGCCACCGCGCCAGGCCGTCCCAGGTCTCTCGCACCTGCTCGCCGTTGCTGAACGTGGTCATCACATCCAACGGAAATTGCCCGGCCTCGAGCCGCCGCGCCACCACCGTCGTCCGGAACGTGCCCTCGACCTTCGTTTCCCGGAACACGGGGCCGGTGGGAGAATCCATCAAGCCGCGCGACTCGACGGGCTCGCTCTCGAAACGCTCGATCGCGTAATCGAAGCGATTCGAGCTGTGGTAGACGCGATCGAAAAACCACGTGTAGTCCTGCTGCGTCACCTCGTTCACGATCGCGAAGAAATCCGCGGGCTGTGGATGCCGGAACCGCCAGCGATCGAAGAACGTCGCCATCACGCGACGCATCACGTCCCAGGTGAGCCGGCGCTCGAGCGTGTGCAGCATCAGTGCGGTCTTGAAGTACGACTGCCCCTGGTGCGTGCCGGGCCACAGCAGCCGCGTTGGCGACGACAACGCGTCGCGATCGCCGATCCGCCGAAACGCATTCATCCAATTCAGATCGGTGGCGCGCTCGAGCGCGATGTCGTCGAACGTCCATGGAATGAAATCTCCGAAATAGCGCTGCACGAGATGAAACGGCGGGAACGCCTCCGCCTGTACGCGCGCATCGGAGTATGTGTTCAACCCCTCATCCAGCCACGCGAACTCCACTTCGTTGTTCGCCACCATGCCGTACCAAAACTGGTGGCCCGCTTCGTGGACCACGACCGCTTCAGGTTCATTTCCGCCACGCGGCGACCGCCAGCGCGTGCCGCCCGTGAAGAGCGTCGGATACTCCATGCCGCCAGACTCGCTTTGAAATGGCGGATCGACAATGGTGATGTGGCCGTAGGTGTAGCGGCCGAACCACTCGCCGTAGTAACGGAGCGCGGCGACCGTGCCCGCGAAATGACGATCGGCCTGGCCGGCGTGCTCGGGTTGGAGCAGCAGCCGCATTTCCACCGGTGGCAGCCGCGCATGCTCGAACCGCTGCGTCCTCTCGATGAAGTCCGGGCTCGTCGTCCAGGCGAAATCGTGCACATCGTCTTGCACGTAGCGATGTGTGGTCTGGCCCCCACCGGCATCGCTGCGCGATTGTTCGACGCCCGTCGCGCCGACCACCCATCCCGACGGCACCGTCATGCGCACGTCGTAGCGGCCGAAGTCGGAATAGAACTCGCTGTTGGCGAAAAACTGGTGCGCCAGCCACCCGCCCGGCTCGAACACGCCCAGCTTGGGGAACCACTGCGAGACGAAGAAGTAATTGCCGATCGCGCCGGTGCGATCGAAGTTCTTCGGAAACTTACCCTTCCACGTCACGCGCAGCCGAAGCGTCTCGCCCGGTTGGATGGGAGTGGCGAGTTGCGCGAGCGCCAGCGACCGATCGTCCTGGTTCTGATCGTTTGGCGAAATGGCCCGCAACGTCGGCTGCAAGTCGACGGTTGGTGCGCCGTCGGGTCCCACAATCTGGATGCCTGTAACATCGGTGTAACCAAAATCATCGGCGTCCCAATCGGCGACGGGGTTGTCGCCGGCCAGCCGGCGCTGCTTCATCCAGGTAGACTCGCTGTTGCGGAACGCGTTCCAATACAGGTGCAGCCGCAGGGAGTAAGCGGCGACGGCCCCGGTGTTGCGCCAGGTGATGATTTCGCTGCCGGTCAGCGTTCGCGCGCCCGGGTCGAGCGTGACGTCGATGTCGTAGTTGGCATTGCGCTCGGACTGGAGCGCGGTGACCCGCGATGGAGGCGCGGCAACCGTCGACGGTGCGTTTTGACCCAGCGGTGCGCCGGAGCCCGCCAGCACGAGGATCGCGGCGCAACCGGCCACAACCTGTCCGCGGAGTCGCCTTCTGTCTGTCACCAGGGCCATCGTAACTCGTTTGACTCATTACCTGAGGGCTTGAGGGCTTGAGGGCTCGAGGGCTTGGG
>JANOZI010000761.1:0-5505 GCA_031429375.1 Acidobacteriota bacterium
CTTCGAGCGGATCCGCTCCATGTTCCAGGCGTGGAAGAACTCGTGCGACACGGTGCCCAGCAGGCGCTCCCGCTGCTGCGGGTTGCGCAACGCGCCCGAGCTGGTCAGCGACGTGCTGTTGCGGTGCTCCATGCCGTCGCCGTTCGCCCACGGCAAATACACGCTCAAGAACGTGTAGGTATTGGTCTCGAACATCGGCAGCTCGCCGAACAGCTTGACCGCTTCGCGGACGATGCGCTCGACGTCCTTGGCGAAGGCGTCGGCTTCAGCTTCGGTGCCGTCGTGCGTGAGCGCGATGCGGAACGTCGGCGGTCCACCCGGTCGCTTCTGGCCGTCGTCCACCGTGAACGTCCGCATGGTGAAGTCGCTGAAGTCGGTGGGGCTGTCCATCAGGTAATGGATGTTGGGCGCGGTGAAGACGAACGGATCGGCGGTTGGAAATAACTGCGTGGCGACCTTCCACGTCTTGCCGGACGGACGGACGAACGTCACGCGGGCGGGCCGCTCGAACCAGCCGCGCGCGAACATCAGCGCGGCCGGAATGTTGATGTGCGCGTGCATCGAGTCGATGCCGAGATAGGTGCCGTCGGTGCGATCGCCGAAGATCTTGTAGGTCACCACGACCATGCCGTCGTGGCCCGCGACGTCCCATTGATGAAGGTTGGGACGGGCTGCTGTGAGCGGCTGGCCTTTGCCGTTGGCGATGGCCACGTCGAAGACGTTCTTCGCGAACTCGGTGAGCGCATACCGGCCCGGCGAGGTGCGCGCCATGCGGAGCTGCAGCGTGCCCGCGGGCACCTCGGGGAACCGCACTTCGACTTGCATCCAGCGATGCTCCGGCGACGGGAACGACAGTTTGTATTCAACTGCCGCCTGCGCCCAAGCGGACACGCTCAGCAGCAGGCAGCCGAGGACCAGGGCGGGAAGGCGATTGATCATTCCGTCAAGAATATCGAAATGTGCGCCATCCAGCGCGACGACCTTTGTGTCCCTTAAGACGCGAGCCTGGCGAATTCTTCACGGGCCTGGATGAGCAGCGGAACGTCGGGGTCGGCATCTTTCCAGAGGTCGAAGAACTTCTGATAATTCTTGCGGGCATCTTCCTTCTGCCCGAGCTCCGCCTGCACACGAGCCAGCGATGCCAGCGCAAACGGCGTCGTCGCGCTCAAGCCCTGCTGCTGTCTCTCGGAGGTCATGAACTCCAGGCCCTTGAGCGCTGCCGGCCAGTTCTTCAACTGCATTTGCGCGATGCTCCAGATATTCACCGCTTCGGAATACGACCCGTCGAAGGTGATGGGCTCGAGCAGCGCGACCGCATCAGCGGGCTTGCCTTCCGCCAGTTCGGCCAGCGCCTGCAGCGCCTTCTCACCGCGCGCCGCTTGCGGATTGGCGCCCTTGTCTTTCTTGAACTCGACGATCGCCGCCGGCAACAACTCGCGCGCGAGCGCACCGTCCTTGAGGATGGCAGCCAATACGAGCCGCTCGTCGAGCGACCCCGGCATCAGCAGTTCTTCCTCCAGCGCCGCGGCGACTCGTGCCTTCGCCTGATCCACCAGCCCGACCAGCCCTTCGCTGATCGCCAGCCCGCAGATGCCTTCACCGGTATGCTGACGGCGGCTGGCGGCATCCATTCGCGCTTGCCACTCCGTTGCAAGAACCGCAGCTTCCTTGAAGCGACCGCGATACGCTGCCGCCTGCACGCGGACGCCGACCAGGCCGGCCTCTTCGCGCTTCCCCCGCATGGCCTCGATCTGCGCGTCGGCGAGGGGCTGGTCACCGGTCACCGTGCCAATCACGAACAAGGTGATGTGGGCTCCCGCCGAATCCTGCAGCTTCAACGCCGTCTCAAGCGCCTTCTTGGCGTCATCGAAACGGCTCATCGCCAGATAGCTATCGCCGAGATTCGCCCAGGCAGTCGGTTGATCGGGCGCCACGCGGGTCGCCGCTTCCTGGTTGCGAAGCGCTTCATCGGTATTGCCCTGTTGCCTGAGCAGGATCGCGGAGTTGGCGAGCGCGGTGTAATCGTTCGGATACGTGCCCAGCCAGACGCGATAGGTGTCGAGGGCCTTCTGAATATCAGGCGCCACCGTCGTGTGATAGCGCGCCTCGATGTAGAGCCGCTCGGCTTCGCTCACCTTGCTTCTCAATTCGTAGGCCCGCGCCGTCATCTTCCGGGCTTCATCGGGTTGCGACAGGTTCGCGTAGACCGTTCCCAGCCGCGCGTATGCCAGCGCGAATTCCGGATCCAACTCAATCGCGTGCTTGAAAAACGGCACCGAGTCGAAGTCGCCGCTGGTGCGCCGCGTCCGCGTGCCCTGGCTGTAGGCTTTGAGCGCCTCGAGTGATGGGGTGCTGGCCTCTTCGATCCTGACGTCGTAGCGTTGCACGGACGCCAGCGCTTCGCCCAGCTTCTCGCGAAACGCCGACACCGCCGTGCCAAGCGCCGCCAGCACGGTTTCCTTCGAGGCCGCCTGCACCTGTTCTTCCGCAAACACCCTGCCGCCCACGCAATCTTGCGCGCTGAGCGTCACGACGTAGGCGGAGCCGAGCATGGCGATGGTGCCGCCGAGCAACGCCTTGGCGCCGGCACGCTGGCAGATCTCGCGGCCGAGCTCTTCGGTGATAGGCGTCATGGGCTCGCGCGCCATCAGCCGCAACGTCGCCTGCACCTGCTGCTCGGGCACGACGTTGAGGAACGGCGATTGCCGCAGCTGGAGCGCGAGCGCCTCGCCCATCGTGTCGTCAAACATCGTGTCGCCCGTGCGATTGACAACCGATGCGAGCACCACCGTGTCTTTGGCGGTCAGTGCCGGAGTGGTGATCGATCGATAGAGGAGGAACCCGCCGACGAGAAGGGCCAGCACGATCGGTGGTCCGATCAGCGCTGTCCACCTTCGCCTTCGCCATCCGGAGGATCCTTGGGGTGGCTTCGAGACAGCCTCACTCCGAGACCCCCGGGGCCGTGCGACCGCACCGGCAGCCGCGGTGCCGCCTGACTCGCTGGCGCGCTGCAGGCGCTTGAGGTCGGCGCGCAGTTCAGCGGCGCTCTGGTAGCGGGTGCTCTTGTCCTTCTCGAGCGCCTTCTGGACGATGTGATCGAACTCCGGTGGAATGCCGGCCCGCAGTTCCGACGGCGGAGCAGGATCCTTGGTGAGGAGGCCTTCGAAGATGGTCGCGACCGTCGCGCCCGCGAACGGCAATTGTGCCGTCGCCATCTCGTAAAGAACGACGCCGGCCGCAAACAGGTCGCTGCGCGCATCGATCTCCTCGCCGCGTGCCTGCTCCGGCGACATGTACGACACCGTGCCGATGGTGGTGCCGAGCGTGGTCAGTTGACTGGTGGCGCCGCGAGTGGAATCCAGATCGCTGCCGCCCTGCTTGCCGGCCTGATTCAGTTTTGCGACGCCGAAGTCCAGCACCTTGAGCATGCCGCGGCGGGTCACGAACAGGTTGGCGGGCTTGATGTCGCGATGCACCACGCCCTGCGCGTGCGCGGCCTCGAGCGCATCGGCCATCTGCGCCCCGAGCGCCATGACCTCTTCCATCGGCAGCGGTCCGCGCGCGATCCGATCCTTCAGCGACTGGCCGTCGAGCAGCTCCATGACCATGAACTGGTTCGTCGGGTTCGTCAGGTTCGAACCTGTGGAACCTGAAGAACCTGAAGAACCTGTGGAACCAACATCGAAGAGCGTACAAATGTGCGGATGATTGAGGTTCGAGATGACCCGCGCCTCGCGGAGAAACCGCTGCACGGCCTCGCTGTCGTGCGCGGTGTCGTCAGGCAGGAACTTGATCGCGACCCTGCGGCCGAGCCGGGTGTCTTCAGCCTCGTACACCACACCCATCCCGCCGGCGCCGAGGCGCGACAGGATGCGGTAGTGCGAGATGGTCTGTCCGATCACAAGTGTCCGGTCTCGGGCTCGTCGAGCACCTCGCGGATTTTTTTCGCAAGCTGCATCGGCGTGAAGGGCTTCTGCAAAAACGGCTTGCCTTCGTCCAGCACGCCGGTTTTCACGATCGCCTCATCCATGTAGCCTGACATATACAGTACGCGAATCGAGGGGCGAAGGGCGCGCAGCGCTTCTGCCACGGCCGGGCCGCTCATGTCGCCGAGGATGACGTCGCAGAGCGCAAAGTCGAAGTGTTTGGTGTCGTCGCTTCCGAGCGCGAGACCCGCTCGCCCGGATGACGCATCCGTCACCGAGTAGCCCAGCCGCAGGAGCAGCTCCTTCGACAACCGCCGCACCGACGGATCGTCCTCGACGAGCAGGATGTGCTCGGTGCCCTCCGGCATCTGTTCAACGCCTGGCTCGACCGCGGCCTTCTCAGGGGCTTCGGCTCGCGGGAGGTAAATGCGGAACGTCGTGCCGAGCCCCAACTCGCTCGACACCGCGATGTGGCCGTCGCTCTGAGTGACGATGCCGTAGGCCGTGGACAGCCCGAGACCGGTGCCCTTGCCGACGTCCTTGGTGGTGAAGTACGGCTCGAAGATGCGGGCCCGCACCTCGGGCGGCATGCCGACGCCCGAGTCCGCCACCGACAACATCACGTAGGCGCCGGGCTTGGCGTCGGATTGTGCCGGCAGGGCGCTCGCGTCGAGCGTGGCGTCCGCGGTTTCGACGGTCAGCCTGCCACCCTGCGGCATCGCATCGCGCGCGTTGACGACGAGGTTCATCACGACCTGTTCCACCTGTCCGGGGTCGACGCGCACGAATGCATGCGCCGCCTTTCCGGTCACGGTCATGACGATGTCTTCGCCGATAACGCGCCGCAGCATCGGCTCGACCTTTCGGAGCGCGATGTTCAGGTCGATGACCTTGGGCTGCAGCACCTGGCGGCGGCTGAACGCCAGCATCTGCTTGGTGAGGTCCGCGGCCCGCATCGCGGCGCGCGCGATTTCTTCAGCATCGGCCCGCCGCTCGTCCTTGGGATCGAGCGAGTGCAGCACGATCTCGGTGTAACCGATGATCGCGGTCAGCAGGTTGTTGAAGTCGTGCGCGATGCCGCCGGCCAGGCGGCCGACCGCCTCCATTTTTTGCGAGTGGCGCAGTTGCTCTTCGAGCACCAGCCGCTTCGCCATCGCATCGTCGCGCTCGGCCATGATCGCGGCGAGCAGTTGTCCGCTGAGCGAGCCCAGCGCGAGGAAGCAGAACAGCAGGAACTGCGTGAACTGGACCGGGTAGGCGCCGAACGGACCGAGCCCGAATCCGGCGATGGCGAGCGCGAACGCCGAGATCAACGCCACGATCGTCGCGGCGCCGCGGGGCCCGAAGCGCAACGCCGCCCAGCCCACCAACGGAAAGAAGATGAACGCGATCGGCACGTCGCGGGTCGCGAAGACGCCCCATAAGCCGAAGATCAACTGCGAACCTAGCAGCAACGTGATCACCAGGCCGACACCCTCGGCGATGCGCGCCCACGTCCACGCAATCGGCCGGGGATGGAGCCACGCGAAGATCAGTGTTGCAGTGGTCATTACGCCGAGCCAGTCGCGCAGCCACCACA
>JANOZI010000762.1:0-4305 GCA_031429375.1 Acidobacteriota bacterium
CGCACGGCCATGCCGCCATTCGGAAACACCGAGAACGCCGCGGTGATCGCCAGCGGAGTCACCAGGCCGGAGCCGAGCGCCAGTGACGGAACATCCGGCAAATCGTCGAGGCCGGAGCGCGACGCGACGCGCAGCACGCGGCCGCTGCCGACCTGCTGCTGCAACAGCGTGGCGGCGCGATTGTTCGATTCGATCAACGCCGCCCGCAACGTGAGCTCGTCGGGGGCGTCATCATGCACGTCGCGCGGCGTCCATTCGTCGGGGCCCTGCGGCGCGATCTGATTGAGCCCGGTCAGGGTCGAGACCGGCGACATCCCGCGCTCGAGCGCGGCGGCAAACACGAACGGCTTGAACGCGGATCCGGGCTGGCGCCGGCTCCGGCTGGCACGATTGAACGCGGAACGCTGGTAGTCGCGGCCGCCGACGAGGGCGAGGATGTTGCCGGTGGCCGGATCGATTGCGACCAGCGCGGCCTGCAGTGACGGCTTCCCCATCTTCCCCAGCCCGTTCTCGACCGCGGCTTCCGCGGCGTCCTGCAGCTCGGCGACGAACGTCGTCTGCACACGCCAGTCCGGAGGATGATCGCCGCCGAATTCGTCGCGGAACTGCTGCCGCAGGTACGCCTTGGCATAGCCATGACGGGAATCGCTGTCGCTGCGATAGGGGCGGACCCGCAACGGCGCCTGCAGCGCGGCGCGAAACTGCTCCTCGGTGATGAATTTTTCATCGCGCATGCGCGCCAGCACGACGTGGCTGCGCGCGCGGGCCTCATCGAGGTTTGACCACGGCGACAGCGCCGCCGGCGCGCGTGCCAGGCCGGCAATCAGCGCGCTTTCGGCCAGCGTCAGGTTCTTCGCCGGCTTGCCGAACACGCGTTGCGACATCGCCTCGACGCCGTAGATGCCGGCGCCGAGGAAAATGCGATTCAGGTAGAACTCGAGGATCTGCTGCTTGCTGAGCTGCGCTTCGATCAGCACGGCGAGCACCGCTTCGCGCGCCTTGCGGCCGTAGCTCTTGCGATTCGAGAGAAACAGCGTGCGCGCCAGTTGCTGCGTCAGCGTGCTGCCGCCCTGTACCGTGCCGGGCGAGCGGACGTTGCGAAGCACTGCACGTGCGAGGGCGATCGGGTCGACGCCCGGGTGCAGGAAGAAGCGGTGATCCTCGACCGCGACGAACGCGTGCTGCAGATCCGGCGCGATCGCCGAAATCGGCACGTCGTGCCGCTGTTCATCGAGTCGAAACCAGCGCCGGCCTTCAGCGGTGTAAAACCAGGTGTCGCCGACGCCGCGGGTGAGCTTGTAGACCGAGTAGCTCTGCTTGGCGAACCAGCCGAACGGGATCGCCGCGGCGATGATGAGCGCCACGAGCAGAAAGAGAGCCCGGCTGCGATCGCTACCGAGCATCCTGCGCATCATCCCTATCGTGCCACACCCGAAAAGCAGAACGGCCGCCGGTGGTCCGGCGGCCGTGGCTCGCTCACTTATCCGTCGCGCAGCGCTATTTCTTCTGGCGGCGGATGTAAGTCACGTGCGTCACGCCCGTGATCTTGCCGTCCTTGTCCATGCGGATGTACTCGTTGCTGATCGTGTTGTTGTCGTCCGACAGGGTATTGATCACGACCTGGTTCACCATGCCGTCCCGCTTGTTGTAGATGCGGATGCTCTTCGGGTTGATGATCTCAACCGCGGTCTCGGCGCCCGGCTGGCCGGTGACCGGACGGAACACGCCGTCGAACAGCGTCACATAGCTCCAGTCGCTCGCCGGATTGCTCGGGTTGCTGACGGTGAGCTTGCTGCCGCCCTTCTCGTAGCCCTCGTAGGTCATCACGTTGTTGGGATTGGTCGAGTTGTCCCACACCCCGAATCGCGCGGTGCGCGGATCGGTCGTGTCTACGGGTTTGGGCCTGGCCCCCGCTTGACCCTGGGCAAAGCCCGGGCTGGCGGCGACGAGCGCGGCGGTGAACACGGCAGTGCAAACGAGCAGATTTCTGATTCGCATCGATTCAAACCCCTTTGGCCTTGTGCCTTGTGCCTTCAGGCTGCGATTGTCATGAGCCTGGCTAGTGAGCTTACTCAACGCCGGGGAGCGCTGCAATGCGAGCCCCCGAACCCTCAGGCCATCAGATACTGTCTTCAATCCTCGACCGTCAACACGCGGCGCACGAGTTGAAGGCTGGCGTCCACGGCTTTTCGTTCTGCCGCCGAGAGGTTGGCCAGCCGTTGGTCGAGAAAGATTTCCAGCGCGCGGCGGCAGTCAACGAGAATGCGGCGGCCGGGCGCGGTGAGACGGACCATGGTCTGGCGCCGATCCGACTTGTCAACCCAGCGCTCGACCCAGCCGCGCCGCACCAGCATCTCTACCGACTTTGAAATGGTCGGCAACCCGACGCCCTTGTGGCGCGCCAGTTCGCTCATCGTGCAGGGGGTGCGGCCGATTCGGCGCAACGTCGACCACTGCGACATTTCGATCGCCGGGCCGGTTCGCCGCAGCTCGGCCCAGAAGGCCTGCGTCACCAGGTTCACGACATCGATCAGCTCGCTCGTGGCGTGAGCCGGGTGACGCACGGTGTTTTTACTGCTGCGTGTATGACTGCGGCGCTTATTGCTGCTGCGGCGCAGGCGCCGTGGCCGCGCCCGCGCGCCGCTTGTCCTGCTCCGCCTTGAAGTCCTCGTCCTTCATGTAGACGATGTTGATCCAGGCGTGGGCCATTTCATCGACGGTGCGATCGCCCCAGCCCACCCACTGGTTCGGGTCGGGATTGGTCTTCTTCGCCGCGGTGTTGTCGTGCCACGCGGTGACCTTCAACAAGGTGCCCTTCGGCAGCAGCGGCGCCGCGTCATCGGCGTAGACGTAGGTCGTCATCCAGTTGAAGTTGAAGTCGCTCACCAGGCTGATCACCTGCCGCTGCCCGTTCGGCAAAATCGCTTCGACCATCATCGCCTTGCCGCGCAGGTGCATGTGCGGCTGGTAGCTTTCGATGCGCGCGTTCTCGCGCAGCGTGAAAAAGCCTTCGACGAGCGACAGCGTGTTGGGGCGGATGTCCATCGTCCCCAGCGCCGCCGGCACGAGCGACAGCGCGGTGCGGAACTTCGGCTCCTGGCCCTTCGGGTAGAAGTAGAGGCCCATCTCGACCTGGTTGGTGATTTCCTCACCCGCCTGCGAGTAGTGAATGTCCCAGCGGAACTTCGATCCCGGCAGCAGCAGCTTGCCGGTGTCGGGCCGCATCAGCTCGCCCTGCTTGCCGACGGCCCATTCCATGAATGGCGCGGGCAAGCCGCCGGTGGGCGGGGCGCCGGGATCGGTTTGATCCAGATACGCGATCGCATGATGCACGATCTTCCGGCCCTTGACCGTCTTGGGCCGAATCTCGATGGCGCGGACCCAGCGCGGCTCGGTGATGCCCGACGGCGTCACGCGCTTGTCCCACGCGTCCTGCGACTGTGCCGGCATCGTGAACTCGTGCGAGTTGACGATCATGTCGGGTTCCTTCTGGCCGAACAGCGCCGCGAAGTTCCAGCCCTGGTCCTCGGGCCAGGTGCGCGGCGCCGGCATGTCTTTCGGGTTGCCCTGCGGCGCCCCGGCATCGACCCACTTCACGATGGTGTCGATCTGCGTGTCGCTCAGCGAGCGATCGTTCTTGAACCTCTGCACGCCGACGCTCTTGTCGATGTTCCACGGCGGCATCTGGTGATCGGCGACCCGCGCCTTGATCGAGCGCGCCCATGGCCGCGCCTCGGCGTAGGTGACGAGCGACATCGGCGCGATCGAATCGGGCCGGTGGCACGCCTCGCACTTGTCCTGGAAGATTGGCGCGACGTCCTTCGCGAAAGTCGGCGCCGCTGCCGCCGCGGCTTGTCCTGAGCGAGGCGGCGGCGACGCGTCGTCGCCGGCGAGTCGAAGGGTTTGCGCGCCGGCCACCGACGCCAACGCCAGAGTGGCACCGAGCACGAACGAGCCGACGACACCAGTCCGCACGCGACGCAAATGTTCGAGCATAAATGTCCTTCCAGTCACTTCACGGTCACCTTGACGTACGTATTGGTCCAGCAGCATTGAAAACCGCCGCCGCCTTCACCCGATTCATCGTTGGCTTGCACACGCAGCACGTACTCGCCTGGCGCGGAGAACGTCGCAGAGGTCGCGACCGCCTCGCCGGCCGTGCGCACCGGCGTGCGGGCGCGCTCGAACGTGACGGTGCCGGGACCGCGATGCTTGTGCAACGAGACCGTGGCCACGTTCACCGACTTGCTGTCTTTCTCCTTCACATCCTCGGCAAAGACCGTGATCGCCACCGGCTGATTGACG
>JANOZI010000763.1:0-1858 GCA_031429375.1 Acidobacteriota bacterium
ACTGCCATCAATGATCTCGGCTGGAGGAACCACGGCACCGCCGTACTCGGGGAGCTCGTCGCCAAACCCGATACGCGCGGCATTGCCGGCATCAGCCACGCCGCCAAGGCGAGCGTGCACTCCGCTGTGCTGAACGGCGTCTTCAACGCTGCTGGCGCCATTACCAATGCGGCCGCCAAGCTCGTGGCGGGCGACGTGATCCTCATCGAGTTGCAATCGACCGGGCCGAACGGAAAATATGTCGCGATGCAGTTCTGGGATGACATTTTTTCCGCAATCGTCGCGGCGACGGCCAAAGGCATCACGGTGGTCGAAGCTGCGGGGAACGGCGACGAAAACTTCGATCTCGCGATCTTCAACAACACCGGTTTGCAGAAGGACAGCGGGGCCATTGTGGTCGGCGCAGGCGTACCTCCGACCAACCATTTCGACGTCGACGGGAGCAACAAGGCCATCGGCGTGCCGCGTTCGCGCATCTGGTTCTCGAACTACGGAAAGATTGTCAACGTCCAGGCGTGGGGGTGGCACGTCACGACGCTGGGATATGGCGATGCACAAGGCGGCTCATCGGAGAACACGTGGTACACGCTGCGCTTCTCCGGTACGTCGAGCGCGTCACCGATCGTCACCGGTGCCGTCGCCTGTTTGCAGGGGCATGCCAAGTCGAAGAACGGCAAACCGCTGACCCCCGATAGAGTCAGGACGATCCTGATGGCGACCGGGACACCGCAGGAAGCGGGGCCTGGTGTGCCGCTGACCCAGCACATCGGCCCGCAGCCGAACCTGCCCAAGGCGATGGCGCTGGTGTAAGAATGGGAATCGTGACGATTCCCGAGGTGCCACTGCCAACGGACGGCAGCGTACGAACGCCGATCGATTTCACGCTGAAGGCCGGCTGGTCGTTCAAGACAAAGAATCGCATCTTCACCTCGGAGACCGGCGAAACTTTCTCGCCGTTCGCCGGCCTTCCGAAGGGCAGCCGGATCGTCTACAAAGTTCCGCGGCTCGCGCGGGCGAATGTCTCGACGCTGAGCGATGCTGAACGCGCGCTGCGGCCGCACATGCAGCTCATTCTTCCCGCGGGAGAAACGGCAACAGCGTATCGCCGCGCCGTTCAGGCATGGCCGGTCGTTGAAGGAGCGCGGGTGGGTCCACAGGTGAGCCTGCCGGGCGGTCTGACGCCTTGATGATCGAAGTCACCGCCCTCCGGCTGGCCATCGGCTTACTCAGGACATTCGTGTTTGTGTAGGTGGCCTGCCATGAGGCTTGCCGGCAAGTAGATTTCAATTATCCCCACTGGACGCAAGGCCCACAAGAGGAATCACACTGGCGACGTGAGGCGGTTTGCGAAACCGCGCCAGCCTTTGGAGGGTCGATGACTCAAGTGCCGCCCAGTGACGTCTTTACGCGTCGAGTGTGCCTGCAGTTGGACGGAATGGACGCCGTGAGCGTACGACGCGACGTCGCTTACGGCCCGCCGGACCGTCGCCTTTGCCTGGACGCCTATTACCCGTCAGAGGAACCGGACGATGGTCCCACCTTCGCCAAGGCTACGGCGGGCAAGCGCTGGCCCGCGGTGATCATCGTGGCAGGTTACCCGGGGGCGATGGAACCGCGTCGGACCACCTTGTCCTACAAAGAGATCGGTTGGACGGTCTCGATGTGCCAGTTGATCGCTCGGTCGGGCATGGTGGCGATCGCTTACGAGAATCGTGACCCCGAGGCGGATCTTCAAGCCGTTTTCGAGCATATTCACGAGTGCGCTGAATCGTTGAGAATCGATCCGGCACGCGTCGGGGTTATCGCAGTATCCGGGAACGTCCCGACGGCGCTCACCACCATCATGCAGGACGCCAGT
>JANOZI010000764.1:0-2096 GCA_031429375.1 Acidobacteriota bacterium
ACGCCCGGCGCGGATCTGATCGACGAAACGCTGCGTCAACAAGGATCGCAACCACGTCGAGAGGCTGCTGCGGCCGTGAAAGTAGTGAAACAGCGATTGCCGCGCGCCGTCCTTGTTCTTCAGGCCGTAGAGCTCGGCGTAAAGCGCGTCGGCGGCCTCGCGCGCGCCGCCTCCCGGATCGATCGCGTCGGCCGCGCGGTAAAGCGACGGCCGAAACTCGGCCACGAAATGATCCCACGCCGCGCCGTGGCCAAACGCGCAGGCGCACGCCAGCGCGAGATCCGATAAGTGCAGGGACTTGAAATAGCGATCGCGCTCGGACGCCGACGGCTGGCGGCCGGCGAACGCCTTGGCGGCGCTCCGCTCGAGGGCCGCATCAAACGCTGCCGGCGGCAGCTCCCAGCGCGCCGCGCCGGCTTCCGCAAATAACCGCTGGTCGCTCAGTGGTCCTCCGGTTCCGCCGAGGGTACACCGTTTCGCGGTAGGATCTGCCCCTCAGGAGATCCGCCCATGACCCGCTGGTTGAGGATTGCCGCCGCCGTCGCCCTGCTCCTTGTCTCGACTGCAGTCCGCCCGTTCGGCCAGGCCGGCGCGGCCGACGAGGCGCTCGTCAAGCGGGCGCGCGCGATTCACGATCGCGTGATCACGCTCGACACGCACGACGACATCAATCCCGAGAACTTCACGCGGCAGAAGAACTACACGCAGCGGCTCGAGACGCAGGTCAACCTGCCCAAGATGGTTGAAGGCGGCCTCGACGCCTCCTTCTTCATCGTCTACGTCGGCCAGGGGCCGCTGACCCCGGAAGGCTACGACGGCGCATACAAGCAGGCGGTCGCCAAGTTCGATGCGGTGCATCACCTGACCAGGGAAATCGCGCCCGGCCAGATCGAGCTGGCGCTCACCGCGGCCGACGTTCCGCGGATTGCGAAGTCTGGAAAGAAAGTGGCGCTGATTGGCATCGAGAACGCGTATTCGCTGGGCACCGACCTCAAGCGCATCAAGGAATTTCACGACCGAGGCGGGCGCTACATGTCGCTCGCGCACAACGGCCACAGCCAGTTCGCCGACTCGAACACCGGCGAGCGCGACGGCAAGTGGCTGCACAACGGCCTCAGCGAGCTCGGCAAGCAGGCGATTGCCGAGATGAACAAGTGGGGCATCATGGTCGACCTCTCGCACCCGTCGAAACAGGCGAACCTGCAGGCCCTCGCGCTGTCGAAGGCGCCGGTGATCGCGTCGCATTCGGCCGCGCGCGCGCTCGCCGATCACAGCCGCAACATGGACGACGAGCAGCTGATGGCGCTCAAGAAGAACGGCGGCGTGATCCAGACGGTGGCGTTTGCGAGCTACGTGAAGATCAACAAGCCCGACACGCCCGAGCGCACGGCGGCGATTCTGGCGCTGCGCAACGAGTTCGGCCTCGGCGCGCCGGCCAGCGGTCCTGGCCCCGGCACTGGCGGCGGCGGTGGCGGCGGCGTGATGGCCAAGCTGACGCCAGAGAAGCGCAAGGAGTACATGGCGCGCATGGCCGAGGTCGACACGAAGACGCCGGGCGATACGCGCGCGACCGTCGCCGACTTCGTCAACCACATTGACTACCTGGTGAAGAAAATCGGCCTCGAGCACGTCGGCATCTCCTCCGATTTCGACGGCGGCGGCGGCGTGACGGGCTGGAATGGGGCTGAAGAGACGTTCAACGTCACGCTCGAATTGGTGCGCCGCGGCTACACCGAAGAGCAGATCGGCAAGATCTGGAGCGGCAATCTGCTGCGCGTCATGGCGGACGTCGAGAAGGTCGCCAGGCAGATCCAGTCAGGACAAAAATAGGGTGCCTAACGTGCGTACAGTGCCTGACGTGCCGAGGGCGCTTGAATGCGTGCGCGGATACGCGCCGGCAGCATGAATTCTGAGCTTCAGGAGGCGATCGACTTTCACGTCGCCGTCATCGCCGAAGGCAGCAAGGCGCTCGTCGGTTACGACACCGCAAAAGCCGTCGCCAACGTCGTCTTGCTTTCGGAGATCCCAACCACCTACGACAAGCGGAGCGAACGGCAGGTCAACGCCGGCAACTTGCTGCTGCGCGGCGTGCCCGG
>JANOZI010000765.1:0-4355 GCA_031429375.1 Acidobacteriota bacterium
CGCGGACTTTGCGTGGTGGGGTGGAGGCAGGACAGCGGGGAACAACAGGGCGACGATCAGCGCCAATGCGGCCATCGGGACGAACCTCCGGGGCGCATCATAGCGCAGCGCCGGCGGCCTACTCGCGACGGAGCAGGAGGAAGCCGAGCGGCGGCACCGTCAGCGCGATCGATTGCTCGTAGCCGTGCGATGGGCGCGCTTCCGACTCGAGGCGGCCCTGGTTGCCGATGTTGCTGCCGCCATAGAGCGAGGCGTCGCTGTTGAGCAGCTCGCGATACGCGCCGCCGGCCGGGACGCCGACCCGGTACTGGTGCCGCGGCACCGGCGTGAAGTTGACGATTGCCACGGTGAAGTCCTGTTCGTTCGCGGCGCGCCGGGTCAGCGCGATCACGCTGTGCTCGTGGTCGTTGCAATCGATCCACGAGAAGCCGTAGGGCTCGTGATCGACCTCCCAGAGCGACGGCTCTTCGGCGTAGACGCGATTCAAATCGCGGATCCATTTCTGCAGCCCGGCATGCGTGGGATCGCCGAGCACTTCCCAGTCGAGCTGCCAATCGTGGTTCCACTCGCGCCACTGGCCAATCTCGCCGCCCATGAACGTCAGCTTCTTGCCGGGGTGCGCGAACATGTAGCCGTACAACGCGCGCAGGTTGGCGTGCTTCTGCCACAGGTCGCCCGGCATCTTGTCGAGCATCGAGCGCTTGCCGTGCACCACCTCGTCGTGCGAGAACGGCAGGATGAAGCGCTCGCTGTAGGCGTAAATCATCGAGAAGGTGATCTTGTTGTGGTGCCACTTGCGGTGCACCGGATCCTCCTTCGTGTAGTCGAGCATGTCGTGCATCCAGCCCATGTTCCACTTGTAGGTGAAGCCGAGGCCGCCGAGGTGGACCGGCCGGCTCACCCCCGGCCACGACGTCGACTCTTCGGCGCACATCACCACGCCCGGGCACTCATGCTCGACGACCATGTTCAGCTGCTTGATGAATTCGATCGCTTCGAGGTTCTCGCGCCCGCCGTACTGGTTCGGCACCCACTGCCCCTCGTCGCGCGAGTAATCGAGGTAGAGCATCGACGCCACGGCGTCGACCCGCAGGCCGTCGAGGTGAAACTCCTTCAGCCAGAAGAGCGCGTTGCTCAGCAGGAACGATCGCACCTCGTGGCGCCCGTAGTTGAACACCAGCGTGCCCCAGTCCTGGTGCTCGCCCTGCCGCGGGTCGGCGTGTTCGTACAGCGCGGTGCCGTCGAAGCGCGCCAGCCCGTGCAGGTCTTTCGGAAAGTGTCCCGGCACCCAGTCGAGCAGCACGCCAATGCCGGCCGCATGGAAGGCGTCGACGAGCGCCTTGAAGTCTTCCGGCGTGCCGAAGCGGCTGGTGGGCGCAAAGAAGCCGATCACCTGGTAGCCCCACGATCCGGTGAAGGGATGTTCCATCACCGGCAGCATCTCGACGTGCGTGAATCCCATGGCCTGCACGTACGGCACGAGGCGCTCCGCCATCTCGCGATAGGTGAGCAGGCGGCCATCGGGGTGGCGCTGCCAGCTGCCCAGGTGCACTTCGTAGATCGACATCGGCTTGCGCAGCCACTGCCCGGCCGCCGGCCGCGCCGCCATCCACGCGCCGTCCTGCCAGTCGTAGCTGCCGCCATTCCAGACGATCGACGCGGTCCGCGGTGGAATCTCGAAATAGCGTCCGCAGGGGTCGGCCTTCAGCACGAGCCGGCCATCGGCGCCGAGCACTTCGAACTTGTAGCGATCGCCTTCGCCCTGGTCTGGTAGAAAAATCTCCCAGTAGCCCGCCGGCCGGATCGCGCGCATCGGGTGTACGCGGCCGTCCCAGCTGTTGAAGTCGCCGACGACGCTGACCCGGCGGGCGTTCGGCGCCCACACCGCAAAGTGCACGCCGGTGCGGATGCCGTGAGTGATGGTACGCGCGCCAAGTGTTTCGTAGAGGCGATGGTGCGTGCCTTCGTTGAGAAGGTGCAGATCAAAGTCGGTGATGACCGGCCCGTAGCGGTAGGGATCGTCGATGTCGGAGATCGAGCCGTCGCCCCAGGTCACACGCAACCGATAGTCATAGCCCTCGCGTGTGGCCGTCGAGACGATTTTTTCGTAGACGCCGTCGGGATGGATCCGCTTGAAGCCCTCGATGCCGCGGGTGTTGGGCCGGAAGGCGCGAATGGCGAGGCCGCCGCCGACCTCGTGCGGTCCGAGCACCGCGAACGGGTCGGGGTGCAGCCCCTTCGCAATGGCGTCGATCTCGGCAGAAGGCAGGGTCGGGGTCATCGACGCTTGATTCTATCGCGCGGTACGAACCCTCGTCCGGAACCTTCGTCCGGAACCTTCGTCCGTGAGGAACCCTCGTGCGGAACCCTCGTGCGGAACCCTCGTGGGGAACCCTCGTGGTAGGGTGTCTGACACCGTGAACAGACGACGCTTCTTTTCGACGCTCAGCAGCGCGTTTGCGGCGGGGGCCGCCGCACCGGCGCTTGCGCAACAACCTGCGGGCCCGGCGAAGATCGACCGTCTGCGGCTCGACGCGGCCGAGAGCATCTTCGGCGTCGACTTCACCGAGGCCGAAGAGCAGATGGCGCTCGGCAGCGTCAATCGCAATCTCGAAAGCTTCGAGCAGTTGCGCCAGCTGGCCGTCCCGCTCGACACCGAGCCGGCCATGACCTTCCGGCCGTACCTGCCCGGCAAGAAGCCGAACGGCAAGGCCACCCCCGGCATGAAGCAGCGCTTCACCAGGACCGCCGCGGCCAACGGCCTGACGCCGGACCACATCGCGTTTCTGCCGGTCACGGCGCTGGCCGTGATGATCGAATCCAGGAAGATCACCTCGACCGCGCTCACGACGATCTACCTCGATCGCCTGAAGAAACACGGCGACACCCTGAAGTGCGTCGTCACGCTGACGGAGGAGCTCGCGCTCAAGCAGGCCGCCGATGCGGATACTGAAATCAGGGCCGGCAAGTACCGCGGTCCGCTGCACGGCATTCCGTGGGGCGCGAAGGACCTGCTCGCCACCAAGGGCTACAAGACCACCTGGGGCGCGACGCCGTACAAGGATCAAGTCATCGACCTCGACGCCACGGTCGTCGAGCGCCTGCGCGAGGCGGGCGCCGTGCTGGTCGCCAAGTTGTCGATGGGCGCGCTGGCCCAGGGCGGCGTGTGGTTCGGCGGCTCGACCCACAACCCGTGGAATATCGAGCGCAGCTCGAGCGGCTCGTCCGCCGGTCCGGGCGCTGCGACCGCGGCGGGCCTCGTCGGCTTTTCGATCGGCACCGAAACGCTGGGCTCGATCATCTCGCCGTCGGTCACCAACGGCGTCACCGGCCTGCGTCCGACCTACGGCCGCGTCAGCCGCTACGGCGCGATGGCGCTGTGCTGGTCGATGGACAAGCTCGGGCCGATGTGCCGGACGGTCGAAGACTGCGTGCTGGTGCTGAACGCGATTTACGGATCCGACGGGCGCGACGACACCGTGACCGACGCGCCGTTCTTCTGGGACCCGGAGCGCCCGCTCGGGTCGCTGCGCATCGGCTACCTGGAAAAAGAGTTCGACATCACGCCGAACAATCCCGTCCCGACCGAGGCCCAACGCCAGACGGCGGGCACGCGCAAGGCGATGTACGCGGCGGCGCTGGACGTGCTGCGCAAGGCGGGCGCGAAGCTCGAAGCGATGGCGATGCCGGAGTTCCCCGCCGCGGCGTTGATGGTGGTGCTGAACGCGGAAGCGGCGGCGGCCTTCGACGACCTCACGCGCAACAAGGAACAGCTCGCGACGCTCACCGGACAATCCGCCGGTGACTGGCCGAACTCGTTCCGCAGCTCGCGGTTCATTCCCGCGGTCGAATACATCCGCGCCATGCGGGCGCGGCGGCTGTTGATGCAGGAGATGGACACGGTGATGGCGCAGTACGACGTCTTCCTCAGCCCGGCGCCGAATAGCGCGAGCCTGATGATCACCAACCTGACCGGCCATCCGGCCATCGCGCTCAAGTGCGGCTTCATCGACAACATGCCCGCGTCGATCATGGTGACGGGCAGGCTCTACGATGAAGCCACGATGTGCCGGGTTGCCTTGGCATACGAGCGCGCCACCGATTGGCACCTCAAGCATCCGTCGCTCTAGCGCAATTTGGAGCCGGGCTTCACGGTCTGGCTCTGGGGTGGCGGAGCGCCCTTCTCGACCCAGCGCACGAGATAATCAAACGCTTCCCTCACGGTCGGCAGGTACGACGGGCCCTCGCCCATCGCGTGTGCAACATCCGGATCGAGTTCCATCCGCGACGTCGCGATGTACTGAAACGACATCACGCCATCGTCATCTCCCGACATGTGCCACGCACCTTCGACC
>JANOZI010000766.1:0-1706 GCA_031429375.1 Acidobacteriota bacterium
CGCGCGCGCGATGGCGAGCCGCTGCTTGAGGCCTTTCGACAGCTTGCCGGCGAGATCACCCGCACGATCCGAGAGCTCGACGAGCTCGAGCGCGTCCGCGACCCGCCGCGCCGGATCCTCGAGACCATGCAGCCGCGCATACGTAAGGAGGTTTAATCGAACAGTCAGCCGCTCCCAGAGCCCGGGCGCCTCGGTGAGCAGGCCAATCGAGCGTCGCGCGCCATCAGCGGTTGCGGAAGAGACCGGAACGCCGTTGATGGCGATGCCGCCGGAGGTCGGCAGAATCAACCCCGCCAGCATCCTCATCGTCGTCGTCTTGCCGGCACCGTTGGGGCCGAGCAGCGTGACGATTTCACCGGCGTTGACTGACAGGGAGAGGTCGCTGACGGCCACGCGCGCGTCGAACGTCCGCGTCAGGCGATCGGCGACGAGCAGCGAGACGCCCGGCATCCGGAATCAGACTAGCGCATGCGCTGCGGCCCCGAGCCGGGGGCAAGCAGTCTGTCGAACAGAGGCTCGGTTGGCACGACCGTGCGACGGTGTGCCTCCACTTCTTTGATGAGGTCCGCCACGATGTCGGGGTGAGCGGCCGCGACGTCATGACGCTCGCCCGGATCTGGCGCGAGGTCGAACAACAGCGGGGGCATGTGCACGGTACGGGGCTCGCCCTCCCCGTAGGCGCCACTGGTGATGAAGTGCGCCTTGTAGTTGCGCTTGCGAATGGCGCGAAGCTCACTGTCCCAGTAGTAGAACAGCTTGTCGCGCGGGCTCGGACCCGACCCGCGCAGGACCGCGCTGAGATCGACGCCGTCGATAACCCGATCGCGCGGCAGCGTGGCGCCGGCCAGAGCCGCGGCCGTCACAATGAGGTCCAGGCCCGACCCTATTTCGGTGACGACCCCGGGACGAACGGCGCCGGGCCACCAGAAAATGGCGGGCGTTCGAACGCCACCCTCCCACGTGGTTCCCTTGCCTTCTTTTAGTGGACCGCTGGAGCCGCCGTGCGCTCGAAAGGGCAGCCAGGGGCCATTGTCACTGGTGAAAATGACCAGCGTCCTGCGATCGATGCCGGCCTTGCGGAGCGCGTCGATGACCTGGCCGGTGCTCCAGTCAATCTCCTCGACCGTATCTCCGTACATGCCACCCGCGCTATGGCCGACAAACGCGTCCGACCTCGCGAGCGGAATATGTGGGAGCGAATGCGCGAGATACAAAAAGAAGGGGCGGGTGCTGTTCGAAGTGATGAACCGGACCGCCTCTTCGGTATATCGCCTGGTCAACGTGCGATGGTCGGCGGGCCGCTCGATCACGTCGTTGTTCCGCATCAAGGGCACGTCCCAATACTCCGGCTTCGGCTCGTAATAGGCGGCGGTCTGCAAGCCCTTGTCGCGCGCGACGGTCATTCGCATGTCATGCGAAAACGGTAAGCCGAACCACGAATCAAACCCCTGTTGCATCGGCAGGAATTCGGGCCGCTGGCCCAGGTGCCATTTCCCGACAATGCCGGTCGCGTAGCCACGCGTCTTGAGAACTTCGGCGATCGTGAGCTCTTCCGCCGGCAGTCCCGCCGCCGCATTGTCACGAAATACTTTCGGCGCGGTGCCGCCTGGCGTGCCGAACATGCCGCTTCGAACCGGCAGCCGGCCCGTCAGTAGCGCCGCGCGGCTTGGCGAGCAGACGGGTTGCACGTAGAAACTGGTCCACTT
>JANOZI010000767.1:0-3949 GCA_031429375.1 Acidobacteriota bacterium
GTCCGCGTGGCGGGGACGGTCTGCGCGCCGCCCGTCGCGGGACTGAGGACACCCAGCAGGACGATCAGCACGGTCGTGACGCGTTGCATGAGTCTTCCGATCCGGGACGGTTGGTTGCTGCGCGGTCGGAAGCCTATCACGTGCGTGTGCGATAAGATTCGCGCGGCATGGGCAGCGGCGGCAGCTTCGGCGACACCACGACCGTCCGCGAGGGGCACCGGATCGACGAGGCGGCCCTGGCCAGCTATCTCGCCGATCACCTGCCCGAGTTTCACGGCCCGCTCGTCGTCCGGCAGTTCGAGGGCGGGCAATCAAACCCCACGTATCACCTTCACACGCCGGAGCGCGACTACGTGTTGCGCAAGAAGCCGCCCGGCCAACTGCTGCCGTCGGCGCATCAGGTCGATCGTGAATACCGGGTGATGACGGCGCTCGTCGGCAGCGCCGTGCCCGTGCCGGCCACGCGCCTGCTGTGCACCGACGAGCAGATCATCGGCACGCCGTTTTTCGTGATGGCGTGCGTTGAAGGCCGCGTGTTCCGTCAGCCGCACTTGCCCGGCGTGCCTCCGGCCGATCGCCGCGCGATGTACGACGACATGGGGGACGTGCTTGCGCGACTGCATGAAGTCGACGTCACGGCGGTGGGACTCGCCGATTACGGAAAACCGGGCAACTATTACGCGCGGCAGATCGCGCGGTGGGGATCTCAGTACGTCGCGGCCAAGACCGGCGAGATTGCGGCGATGGATCGATTGATGGCGTGGCTGCCCGAGCACATCCCTCCGGGCGATGAGACGGCCATTGCTCATGGCGACTATCGTGTCGAGAACTTGATCTTTCATCCGACCGAGCCGCGCGTCGTCGCGGTTGTCGATTGGGAGCTGTCGACGCTTGGCCATCCGCTTGCGGATCTCGCGTACAACTGCTTGACCTTTCACTTGCCGGCCGACGCGCTGGGACGAACGGACGCGGCCGTCGCGGACTGGACCGGCATTCCCACGGAAGCGGAGTACATAGAGACGTATTGCAAACGCACCGGCCGATCGGGCATACCGGACTGGAATTTCTACCTCGCGTTCTCGATGTTCCGACTCGCAAGCATTTTGCAGGGCGTTTACGCGCGGGGGTTGCAGGGCAATGCGGCGTCCACGTACGCGCTGCAACGTGGCGCCGCGGCGCGCGAGATCGCCAATCGCGCCTGGACCGTAGCGCAAGGGTCTTGAAAGCTGGATCCGCGGCGGCAGACGGTTGTCGGCGCCGGGGCAGACTGTGGCGGCGCCATTTCGAACCGTCACCAATTGTCTCTTGCAGGATAGAGAAACGCGCCCTTTTCTGTAATCTCCCCCTCTGCTCAAACGGCAGCTTGATTGCAGAATCACGCAGGTTCCCATGTACGGATTTGCGGTTGAAAGACATCCTGGATGTTCGGCGATGGCACTGCCGCGCCTCACGCGTCTGCTGACGATCTGCCTGATCATCTTTCGCGCAACATTCGCCTCCGGGCAAACTCCGCCGATTGCCACCGTCGGGTTGACCGCCGGCTGGGCGACGTTCGGACAGGCCG
This sequence comes from Acidobacteriota bacterium, assembly GCA_031429375.1. Classification (GTDB taxonomy): domain Bacteria; phylum Acidobacteriota; class Vicinamibacteria; order Vicinamibacterales; family UBA2999; genus 12-FULL-67-14b. The sequence goes on from JANOZI010000767.1 coordinate 1,565, forward strand.
TGCCGCAAGGATTGGCGCCCGACGGCCTGCAAGTCGGCAGTCTCCCCACGCAGACCGACGTCAAGAACCGCTGGCCGGACGGAACGATTCGCTTTGCCGTCGTCACGGCACGCGTTCCCTCTGCCGGGGTATTTGCCGTGTCCCCGGCTTCCGCTTCGACCGGCGCCTTCAATCCGTCGTCGCCCGGCGCCTCGGTCACGCTGGTGATCAACGGGATCACCTACTCGGCGGTGTTGCCAAACGCCCTGCCGGAAGACGCCTGGCTCACCGGACCTCTCGTGCACGAAGGCCGCCACGTGGTCACACCGATCACGGCCGCCGGCGGCGCCGCGCATCCGTTCATCCGCGTGAACTTCGACACGCGGCGGTACAACGACGGCAATGGACGGCTCGACATTTCGGTCGAGAACGTGCTTGACGCGGCCGAGGCGACGACCGTCACCTACGACGTGACGATCCGGATCAACGGGCAAGCGGTCTTCACGAAAAACAGCGTCCAACACTATTACCTGACGCGCTGGCGCAAGGTGTTCACGACCGGGTCGACCACGTTGGCCTCGATCGCGCCGGACCTGAATCCGTTCTACGCCGCGCGGGCGCTGCCGCCGTACATGGCGCAGGTCGGCAATGTCGTCAGCACCGCGTCCGGTCCGAACTACGACCTGCTGCAGAGCGGCGCGTTGCAGCCGAACATGTCGGACGAGGGCAACCGCCCCGAGCTGGCGCCGTATCCGGACTGGACGGCGCGTTACCTCGTCCATCGCGATGCAACGCAGCGCGCGTTCGTGCTTGCCAACGGCGATCTGTCGGGCTCGTGGCCGATCCACGTGCGCGAAACGGAGACCAGCAGCACGAGCGGGGTTGGTTCCGAGCGCCTCGTCTCGATCGAGCAGCGGCCGGCCATCTGGCTCGGCGACCGTGCGGTGGGCGCCGCGTGGGACGCGATCAAGGGCGCACCACTGCCGATGCGCGCGCCGGGAATCACGACGGCGGGCCCGGGCCAATCGGAGCTGGTCCCGGACAACGCGCATCAGCCGTCACTCGCCTACGTGCCGTACCTGATGACCGGCGATCGCTATTACGCGGAAGAGATGGCGTTCTGGGCGAACTACGCCATGGTCCGAACCGACCCCGGCGACGGCGTGCGCGGTTCGCTCGGGATTCTCGCCAACAACGAAGTGCGCGGCTACGGCTGGGCACTGCGCAATCTCGTCGACGCCGCGGCCTACTATCCCGATGCCTCTGCGGTGAAGGCCTACCTGTCGCGGAAGGTGGTCAGCAATCTCCAGTGGCTCAACGCCTACGCCACCGCGCAGAACCCGAACATCAACCCGTTCCAGATTCTGTGGATCAACAAGCGAAGCGAGGGCGGGCAGTACATCGCGCTCTGGGAACAAAGCTACCTGGCGCACGCGATCGATCGCGCGAATCAGCAGGGGTTTGTTGGTGGACTCGCGCATCGTGATGCGATCGCCAGGTTGCAATTCAGGCTGTTCGCGAGCGAGCCCGATTATCCGCGCGAGTACGGCTCGCCCCAGCTGCTCGCCGTTGGAACCGCGAACGCCTCCGATCCCGGAACGCTGGCGGCGTTCCATAAGACGATGAGCCAGATCTGGTCCGGAACGATCGGGCAGGAGCGGCCGTTGACCGGTTTTTACGGCCTCGAGGCACGCCTGAATATTATGCTCGGCTTGCAAGGCGCCTGGGTGGGCGCGGAAGAGGCTAACGCCTATTTGTGGCCGTGGATCTCGTCGGAGCTCGCGCAACGGGCTGGCTGGGCGCTCGGCGCGCCCCCGACCCAGACCGCCGGTGACGCCGCGTCCGTCGGCGCGCAGATCACAGGGCCTGATCAGCTGTCGGCCCAGCCTGAAGCCGCGATCGCATCCGCCCTCCCGGAGAACATCCCCGATTTTTCGGCCGACCTGACTCGCGTCAGCGTCACATCAGCACAGAGCGGCAACTGGTCAAGCTCCACCACCTGGCAGGGAGGGCTAGTCCCGACGGCCAATCAAGTGGTGCGAATTGCCCAGGGACACACGGTCACGATCAGCGACCAGGCCGCGGTCGCTTACACGATCGCTGTGGACGGCAAGCTCACGTTCTCGCCCACCGTCAGCACACGGCTGACGGTCACCAACCTGCAGGTCATGGCGGGCAGCGACGGGATGGGCGCGCCCGGGATCCTCGAAGTCGGCACCGTCGCCAATCCGATCGCCGCCGGCGTGATCGCAGAGATCGTCATCGCGGATTCGCCGCTTAGCGGCAGCGGCGTGCCCGACCCGGATCAGTTTGGTACCGGAATCATCGTCTTCGGAAAAGTCACCATGCACGGCAGCGTGCGGACGCCGACGTTTGTGCGGCTTGGCACCACCGAGCCGCGCGCGG
>JANOZI010000768.1:0-2619 GCA_031429375.1 Acidobacteriota bacterium
CACCGTCAGCGAATCGGATGGTCGATTTCGTTTCCCAGCCCTCCCTGGCGGTACCTACGAAATCACCTTTGAGCTGACAGGCTTCCAGACACTCAAACGCGACGGCGTCGTCCTGCGTCTCGGACAGACGCTGACGGTCGATGGCCAGCTGCAGGTCGCTGCGCTCCAGGAGTCGGTGACGGTCACGGGAGAATCACCGGTCGTCGACGTGACCACCACGGCGGTCGGGACCACGTTCGACAAGGAGAAATTGGCGGGCATTCCAACCGCCACCGATATGTGGTCGGTACTGTCGCAGGCGCCTGGCGTTCGGATGCAGGGATACGATGTCGGCGGAAGCCACAAGAGCCAGGCGATCGGGTACGAGGGCTTCGGCATCCGCGGTCAGAGCCAGTTCACCATCGACGGCATCCAGTCGGAAGGCAACTATCCGAACGCCCTCTCGATGGAAGAAATCGCCGTCAGCGCCGCTGGCGGCGACGTCGAGATCAACAGCCCCGGCGCCGCCATCGCCCTGACGATCAAGAGCGGCGGCAACACGTTCCGCAGTCTGAACAACCTCGCTTACGAGCATCACTCGTGGGTCTCCAACAACCTCGACAGTGAGACCGGGGCACGGGGCTTCACGGGAAACCCGAATGTGCTCTACGTCGAGTCGCACCACGACATCGGCGGCCCGATCAAGCGCGAGCGCCTGTGGTTCTTCCTGGCGTACAACTATTTCAAGATCGACAAGATCGTGTCGGGTATTCCGCAGAGTATCGCGACCGACCTCGGGATCTTCCACGAAGCGCCGATGAAGGTCACCTACAAATTGTCCCAGGCCGACACCCTGCAGGCTCACTATCAATGGGGCTACAAGTACAAACCGTTGCGGGGTCTGTCGGCCACCACGCCAATCGAGTCAGTGCTCGAGCAGGACAGCCCCTACTGGACGGGTAAAGTGCAGTGGCAGCGCGTCTGGTCCAATCGGCTCTACACTGATGTGCGCTATGGCTTCCACGGCTTCGATTGGCCGATGACGCCGAACGTCAACGCGCTCGAGCGCCCGCCTCGCCTCGATATCGCGACCAACCAGAACAGCGGCGCCGGCTGGGATGCGTTCGACAACAAGCCGTTCCGGCCGCAGGCGCTGCTGACGTCGACGTATTACCTGCCGACCAGGCTCGGCAACCACGATTTCAAGTTCGGCGGCGGCTACGTAATGGACATCGAGCGCACCGTCGTGAACGGCAACTCGGGTCCGATCCGGTATCGCGACAACGGCGGCCGCACCGACGAAATCGAGCTGGTGGATGTCGGCAGGCGCGAAGATCTCTACACCACCTGGTCGGGCCCCGACAATCGGAACGAGATTATCACCGCGTTCCTGCAGGATCGCTGGAGCCCGAGCTCGAATCTCACGTTCCTGGCGGGCATCCGCTACGACCGCCAACGGGGGATGTACCAGCCGGGCAAACGCGCAGCCATCCTGGGCGATATTTTCCCGGCGCGCGAAACCGAGGGGCTCTCGTTCAAGGCCAAGCACAACGTGGCCCCGCGTCTCGGCGTCAACTATGCCTTCGGCGGCGGCAAGACCGTGATCAAGGCCTTCTGGGGCCGCTTCTACAACGAGCTGGGCACGGTGCTCGCCGACAACCGCAATCCCGGGGGCGAGAACTATCGCATCTACAAGTTCAACGACCTGAACGGGAATCGAATCTACGACGGCGCCGCGGAGCTGGGAACCTTCGTCTCGGCGCGCGGCGGAATCTCGACGACGATCGACGAGGACTTCAAGCCGCCCTACGCGGACGAGATCAGCAGTGCGTTCGAGCACCAGTTCTGGGGCGAGTCGTCCGTGCGAGTGGCCTACGTGCGCAAGATGGCCCGCAACCTGGCCGGCGTCACTAACGTGGCCCGAGTCGGTCAATTCACCGTGCCGCGCACGGTCTCGGTGAATCTGCAGGAGTTCGGCGTCGGCATCACCGGCGCGCAGACCTTCACGGTGTTCGACATCCCCGACAGCCTGCGCGGCGTCGTCCAGAACCGCTACTCCAACTGGCCAGATGCGAACAACAACTACGATACGGTGCAGTTTGGGTTGAACAAGCGGTGGCCCGCCGGGTTGTTCCTGCAGGCCAGCCTGGACTACCAATGGCGTGACGAGCTGCGGGGCGGCGCGGGCGCGAGTACGATCTCGGTGACCACCAGCCCGCTCAACACCGACCCCCTGGGCGTGGGCTTTTTCCAGAACGTGCGACCAGAGGTGCCCAACCGGCAGAAGACCACCAACTGGCAGGCGCGCCTGGCGGGCCGCTACGTGTTCAAGTACGACATCGGGCTGGGTGTGAACTACCGCGTCCAGAGCGGGTACGGCTTCACCCGCATCATTCCAGTGAGCCTGACCAACGCCGGGACGGCGCAGTTCTTCTTCAACGACCTCGACAACCAGTACTCGGACACGGTGCCGATTCTGGACCTCCGCATCGATAAAACGTTCGTCAAGCACGGCCGCTACAAGGTGGCGGCGATGCTGGACCTCTACAACACGCTCAACGGGAACCCGGTGTCGAACTTCAACATTACCAACGGAACGCAGTACAACCGGATCATCGCCACGCTGGATCCGCGGACGAT
>JANOZI010000769.1:0-2993 GCA_031429375.1 Acidobacteriota bacterium
GCGCGAGCAGGCCGCGAGGCTCGAGGCCGAAGCGGCCAACCGGCTGAAGGACGAGTTCCTCGCGACCTTGTCTCACGAACTGCGCACGCCGCTGAACGCGATCATGGGCTGGGCGCACGTGCTCGGGCAAAGCCCCGGCGACCGTCAAACCGTTCAGCGCGCCGCCGAAGTAGTCCGGCAGAACGCGGCGGCGCAGGCCCAGTTGATCGAAGACATCCTCGACGTGTCGCGGATTGTCGGCGGCAAGCTTCATCTCGACACCTCGACCTTCGACCTCAAGACCACGATCGAAGCGGCGATCGAGTCGCTGATGCCGGCAGTGACGGCGAAGGCGATTCACGTCGAGCGCAAGCTCGCCGACGGCGTGTGCATCGCGGGCGACCTCGATCGCATTCAGCAGGTGGTGTGGAACCTGTTGTCGAACGCCGTGAAGTTCACGCCGAAGGGCGGCCACGTCACGGTTGGCCTGACACCGGGCGAGAGCGACGCGGAAATCTTCGTCAGCGACAACGGCATCGGCATCCCCGCCGATTTCCTGCCGTACGTGTTCGATCGCTTCCGGCAGGCCGACAGCTCCATGAGCCGCCGCCATAGCGGATTAGGCCTCGGCATGGCGATCGTCCGCCATCTCGTCGAGCTGCACGGCGGCACGGTGAGCGTGGAGAGCGAGGGGGAGGGCAAAGGGGCGACGTTCCGCTTGCGACTGCCGACGCGACGGGCCGAGGTGGCACCGCTGCAGCGTCCCCAACCGCGCGTGGAGGAGCCCGAGGTTCCCAACATCGAGCTGGAGCGCCTCCAGGGGCTGCACGTGCTGATCGTGGAGGACGACACCGATTCGCGGAATGTGCTCGCGCTGTTGCTGCAAAAGCTCGGCGCGCTCGTCGAGGCGGTTCCCTCCGCGAAAGAAGCGATGGCCCGCGTCGTCAGCCGGCGGCCCGACGTCATCGTCAGCGACATCGGCATGCCGGAAGAGGACGGCTACTCGCTGATCCGGCGGCTGCGCCAGCTGCCCGCCGACCTCGAGAAGAAGCTGCCGGCGATTGCGCTCACGGCCTACGCCCGCAAGCAGGATGCGGACGCGGCGATTGATGCCGGCTACGACCGCCACCTTCCGAAGCCGGTTGCACCCGCCGAGCTCATTCGCGCGATCAAGAGCGTCGTTCTTCCGTCATAGTCGCCATCGCGGAACTAACGTTCCGCGCCACCTGTTGCAAGAAATACGGGTTCGGCGTTACTTGTCGCCGCTCTTAAACCAGAGCTGGCACGAATCGTGGAGCAGGTAAGTCTATGGCCGAGTCAGCAGTGGAAAACCGAGAACCGGTCGCGACGGTGGCAAAGGTGCCGACGCAGATCACGGCGGCACAGGTCATTGCGATCCTGCTGGCCATTTTCGCGTTGCGTTTCGCCCAGGGCGTGCTGGCGCCGGTGCTGGTGGCGGTCCTGGCCAGCGTCGCACTGGCACCGCTGGTGACTCTACTGACGAGAATCGTCCCGCGCTCCGTTGCGGCGGCGATTATCGTGGTCGGCATCGCCGCGCTCGTCGTTGTCACGGCGTACGCGTTATCGGACGAAGCGGTCACGTTCAGCAAGCGGTTGCCCGCGATCGTGCGCGAAGTGCGGTCGGCCATCGTGTCAGCCTCGCCGAAGCAGGGTTTAATCGTGCAGCTGCAACAAGCTGTGACCGAGCTCGAAAAAAGCACCGCGGCGCCGGCCCCGGCCAATGCCACGCCGGTCACGATCGTCGAGCCGGTGGACGTGCAGCAGCAGTTGATGTCGTGGGCGGGCCGGCTCGGCAGCTTCCTGGCGCAGGCCATCCTGATGTTGTTCCTGATTTTTTTCCTGCTGGCCTCCGGCGACCTGTTCAAGAACAAGCTCGTGAAACTGAGCGGCGATCGATTGTCGCACCGCAAGGTGACGCTGCAGATGATCGACGAGATCACGTCCAAGATTGGCCGGTTCGTCTTTTACCAGGGGTGGAGCGGAGCGCTGGTTGGGGTCATCACGTGGTTGTGTTTCCGCTGGATCGGCGTGACCTACGCAGGGCTGTGGGGTGTGGCGGCCGGAGTGATGAACTTCATCCCGTATTTCGGGCCGACGCTGATCATGGCCGCGACGGCGGTCGCGAGCTTGATCCAGTTCCGATCGATCCCGACGATGGCGCTGGTCGCCGGTGTGTCGCTCGCGGTCACGGCCCTCGAGGGGTTCGTGCTGGCGCCGATTTTTCTTGGGCAGGCGGCCCGCGTCAATACCGTCGCAGTGTTCGTAGCGATTATGTTCTGGGGCTGGCTGTGGGGCGCGCTCGGCCTGGTGATCGCGGTTCCCATCCTGATGATCATCAAGACGGTGGCCGATCGCGTCGAGTCGCTGTCGACAGTCAGCGAACTGCTCGGGGATCGCGAGCGGCGCAGCCCGGCCAGCTGAGGTTGAGAGGACGGTATGAATAGGCGTTCAGACTCATCACGTCCCTGGCTTCGGGCTCGAGCGGCGGCGGATGATGATCCGTCGGCGACCAACATCGCGGCGGTCGCGAAGCTCGAGCGGGAGAGCCGGGCCCGCAAGTCGTCGTTCGATCGCGTGATCGACGCGGTCCGCGCCTGGGCGGGCAGCCCGATGTTCATCGTGGTGCACGTCGCGTGGATCGGCAGCTGGATCGTGTTCAACGTGGAGGGGCGCGCTTTCGACCCGTACCCGTTCAGCTTCCTCAACATGACGTTGGCGGTTGAAGCCATCATCCTGAGCAGCTTTGTGCTGATGGCGCAGGACCGCATGACGACAGACGCGGATCGGAGAGATCACCTCAACCTTCAGGTCGACTTGCTGGCCGAACAGGAATTGACGGCGATTCTCAACGTGGTCGTCGCGATCGCCGAGCGTGCGGGCATCGACGTCACTGCTGAAGTGCCGGAGATCGATCGGCTGCGCGCGCGGACTGATGTCAATAAGCTGGCGACCACCGTCGAGCGGCACCTCGGCCCGCAGACCGACGACTCAAC
>JANOZI010000770.1:0-3585 GCA_031429375.1 Acidobacteriota bacterium
CTCCGCGAGATCACGATCGCCGTGCCGGTCACGGCGCAGGGCATCAACGTCGCGCAGGATGACGACGCGAAAGCGAAGGCCGAAGAGGTGCGCGGCAAGGCCGTGGCGGGTGAACCATTTGCGCGGCTGGCCGCCGACCACTCCGACTCGGGTTCGAAGGCCAACGGCGGCCTCGTCGGCCCCTTGAGCAAGAGCGACCTGTCGGAGGAGCTGCAGACGGCCGTGGCCGGATTGAAGGCCGGCGCCATCACGCCGGTGACGCGGACGACGCGCGGTTACCAGATCATCAAGATCGAAGCGCTGCAGGACACCACGATCAAGCCGTTTGACGAGGCAAAGAACGAGATTGCCGACAAGATCGCCAACGAGAAACGCAGGGGCGAGGCGGCAAAGTTCATCGAGCGCCTCCGCGCCGAAGCGATCATCGATTGGAAGAACGACGAGATCAAGAAAGCCTACGAGATCGGCCTGAAGCAGCTGCGGACGGACACCCAATAGCGCGCGAACTGTAGCGCGGAACCTTAGTTCCGCGAAAACATCATGGAGCCAAGCTGGTTTGCGATCTGGACCCGGTCGCGCCACGAGAAGCGCGTTCGTGACGAGCTCGACAAGAAGAGCGTGGAAGTGTTCCTCCCCACCATCGGCAAGTGGAGCCACTGGAAAGACCGCAAGAAAAAAATCGACTGGCCGCTTTTCCCCGGCTACTGCTTCGCGCGGTTCGTGCCCGACGAGCGGATCGGCATCCTCAAGGTCGACGGCGTCGTCTCGATCATCAGCAACAACGGCATGCTGTCGTCGATTCCAGAGGTCGAGATTGAAAGCATCCGGACACTGGTGGAAAGCGAACTGGCCTACGATCCGGTTCCGCTCATCAAGGAAGGCGACATGGTGAAAGTGACACACGGCCCGCTGAAGGGCGTGGTCGGCCGCCTGGTTCGCAAGGGCGCCCACGCCCGCCTCGTGCTGTCGGTGGATTTGATCGGTCAGGCTGTATCGGTGGAAGTCGATGCCTCAGATGTGAAAGCGTATTAATGCATCACACGGAAACACAGAAACACCGAAACACGGAATAATCGTTTTCGGACCCCGGAGCCCGACAGTTTCAACAATGAAGATCGGAACCGTTCAACTCGACTCGCCGTTTGTCGTCTCGCCGATGGCGGGCATGACCGACACCGCGTTTCGCCGCCTGGTGAAGCGCCAGGGCGGGTGCGGGCTGGTCGTGTCGGAAATGGTCAGCAGCGAAGGGCTGGTGCGCGGCATCGATCGCACGCTCGAGTACGCCGAATATACCGAGGAGGAGCGGCCGGTGTCGATCCAGATTTTCGGCGGCGAGCCGGCCAAGATGGCCGAGGCCGCGCGTGTCGTCGAGCGGATGGGCGCCAACATCGTCGACGTCAACATGGGCTGCCCCGTGCCGAAGATTGCCAGGCACAACGCCGGCTGCAGCCTGATGCGCGAGCCGGCTCACGCGGCGGAAATCATCGCGGCGATGGTGAAGGCCGTGTCCATTCCGGTGACGGTGAAAATGCGCAAGGGGTGGGACGAGGGCGAGCTGAATGCGCCTGAGCTCGCCAAGCGTGTCGAGGGCGCGGGCGCGTCGGCGATCGCCGTACACGGCCGCACCGCGAAGCAGAGCTACAGCGGACTGGCGGATTGGGACACGGTATCCGCCATCGCGAAGTCGGTGTCGATTCCCGTGTTTGGTTCCGGCGACTGCGTCGAGCCTGAAGACATCGTGGCGCGGATGCAGTCGGGCGTGAGCGGCGTGTTCGTGGGCCGCGGCGTGCTTCGTAACCCGTGGATTCTCGCCCAGGCCCGCGACCTGATGGCAGGCCGCCCGGCTCGAGAGATTTCGCTCGAAGAACGCGGGCGTTTCCTGCTCGACTACATGCAGTTGCTGCTTAGCGAAAACGTGGATGAAGCGCAGGGTTTTCGCCACGCGGCCGGGCTCAGCGATCAGGGATCAGGGATCAGCCAACCGGCCGTTGGCCGCGAGCGCTGGGTAATCAATAAACTGCGCGCGCTCTGCACGTGGTACACGAAGGGCTTCGAAGGCGGCTCGCAGCTTCGCATCGGCGTGAATTCCGCGAAGACGATCGCCGAGCTCGAATCCTTAATCCACGAATTCTTCCTGCAGCCCGTCGGCACGGGGAAAGCCTCCCGTAGGGCACCCCTTTAGGGTGCCGTCGCAGCGAGCCATGCCCCCGGAAATCAGCATCGGCGGCCGGCCAGTCGGGCCCGCGCATGTGCCGCTCGTGGTGGCCGAAATCGGGATCAACCACGAAGGCGATCTGAACGTGGCCTTCGAAATGGTTGATGCCGCCAAGCGCGCCGGCGTCGAAGTCGTGAAGCACCAGACTCACGTCGTAGACGATGAGATGAGCGGCGCGGCGAAGACCGTCGTCCCGGGCAACGCCGACGTGTCGATATACCAGATCATGGAGCGCTGCGCGCTGTCGGAGGACGACGAGCGACGGCTCAAGGATCATGTCGAAGCGGCAGGCATGATCTTCATCAGCACGCCGTTCTCGCGCGCGGCGGCCGATCGTCTCGAGCGCATGGACGCGCCGGCTTACAAGATCGGCTCCGGCGAGTGCAATAACTACCCGTTGCTTCGTCACATCGCGTCGTTTGGCAAGCCGGTCATCCTGAGCACCGGCATGAACACGATCGAAAGCGTCGGCAAGGCGGTTGCGATCTTCGAGGAACGCGGCGTGCCCTATGCGTTGCTGCACACCACCAATCTCTACCCGACGCCTCCGCACCTGGTCCGCCTCGGTGCGATGGTCGAGCTCGGCCGGGCCTTTCCGCGCGCGGTGATTGGCCTGTCGGATCACACCACCGACAACCTCGCCTGCATCGGCGCCATCGCGCTCGGCGCGTCCATTGTCGAGCGCCACTTCACCGACACCATGGCCCGCGTCGGCCCCGACATCGTCTGCTCGATGGACGAGAGCCGCTGCCGCGAGCTGATTGCCGCCGCCAGCGTCCTGCACCTGGAGATCGGCGGCACCAAGGGCCCGGTCAAGGAAGAGCAGGTCACCATGGACTTCGCGTTTGCGACCGTCGTGACGATTGCGCCGATCAATGCGGGCGAAAAGCTCACCAAGGCCAATTTGTGGGTCAAGCGGCCCGGCACCGGGTCGATTCCCGCCGAACGATATGAGGAGTTGCTGGGCAAGACCGCCCGCCGCGACCTGCCCACTGATACACACCTTCGCGCGGACGACTTCGTTTAAGTGGAACCGGCCTCGAGGGGTTGTTAGTCGAGCTGCATGGCAATCGCGAACAAGGTGACCATCACACCTGCGCCGGCGGCGAGCGCGATTCCAACCGCTTTCGCCAGATTGATCCCGCCGCTGCCGTGATCGCGTTCCAACCGCGATAGATCGGTGAAGGCGATGGATACCGCGGGTTCCGGCAACCGTGTGTTTCTCTTCACGAGTACCGCCCCGTCGTTGACCTGCATCAAGGTGCCGCTGATGCGCCGGCCCTCCACGGTCTGCGCCTTCACGCGCGACCCGAGCGGAATGGCGCCTGCAACTTCCTTCCATGCCGCGGCTTCGACCGGCGCTTGCGACT
>JANOZI010000771.1:0-3845 GCA_031429375.1 Acidobacteriota bacterium
CTGGACCGATCTCGAGAAGAAGAAGAAAAAGGATCCGTCCGGCATCAGCTGCTTCATCATCGAGCGCGGGTTCAAGGGGTTTTCGAGCGGCACGCTCAAGGAGAAGTGGGGCATCCTGGCGGGCAACACCGGCTTCTTCAAGATGGACGACATGGAAGTGCCGGCGGAAAACCTGCTCGGCCGGGAAGGCGAGGGCTTCAAGATCGCGATGTTCGCGCTCGACCAGGGCCGCTTCACGGTGGCCGCCGGTGCGACGGGGCTGGTGCGCGCCTGCCGCGACGCCAGCGCGAAGTACGCGCTCGAGCGCAAGACGTTCGGCCAGGCGATCGCCGAGCATCAGCTGGTGAAGCAGATGATCGCGCGCATGGAATCCGATTACCAGGTGTCGCGCCTGCTCTGGCAGCGCAGCGGCTGGCTCAAGAACATCGGCCAGCGCAACACGCAAGAGACCAGCCTCGCGAAGTGGTACGCCACCGTCGCGTCGGAGCGGGCGTCGGGTGACGCGGTCCAGATTCACGGCGCCAACGGCTATTCGAACGAGTACCCGGTCGGGCGCTTCTATCGCAACTGCAAGGCCGCGGTGATCTACGAAGGCACGCGCGAGATTCACACCCTGATGCAGGCCGACTACGTGCTGGGCTTCCGCCAGGACAAACCGCTGCGGTGTTCGCTGCCGCCGTACACGAAATGATCCCCCAATCAATCTGCAATCTGAGATCCGAGATCTGCGATGGAATCTGACCTCTCTCTCGAATTTCTCCGCGTGACGGAGCAGGCCGCCGTCGCGTGCGCGCACACGATGGGCCAGGGCGATCGGCATGGCTCCGACCAGGTCGCCGTCGAGGCGATGCGCCGCGAGATGGACACGGTGCCGATCGACGGCACGATCGTGATCGGCGAGGGCGAGCGCGACGAAGCGCCGATGCTCTACATCGGCGAAAAGGTCGGCATGGCCCACCAGGGCAAGTCCAACGGCCGGATCTTCGACCAGATCGACATCGCCGTCGATCCGCTCGAGGGCACGAACCTGTGCGCGACCGGCGCGCCGAATGCGATCGCGGTGCTCGCCGCCTCGGAAAAGGGCGGGCTGTTGCACGCCCCCGACGTCTACATGCAGAAACTGGTCGTCGGGCCGACCTCGAAGCACCTGGTCGATCTCGACGCGCCGGTGCGCGAGAACGTCCGCGCGATCGCGCGCAGCCTCGGCCGGCAAGTGGACGAGCTGACCGTCGTGGTGCTCGACCGGCCGCGCCACGAGAAGCTGATCGCGGAGATTCGGGCGACCGGTGCCCGCATCCGCCTGATCGGCGACGGCGATCTGTCCGCCGGCATCGCCGCGGCGGTGTCCGGCACGGGTGTTCACGCGGTGATGGGCACCGGCGGCGCGCCCGAAGGTGTGCTGACGGCCGCGGCCATGCGCTGTCTCAACGGCGAGATCTTCGCGCGGCTGGTCGTCGCCAAGCCGGGCGATGAAGAGCGCTGCGCCGCCATGGGCATCAAGGACTTCAAGAAGATCTACAAGTCGTCCGACCTCGCGAGCGGCAAGGACATCGTGTTCGCGGCCACTGGCGTGACCGACGGTTCGCTGATGAAGGGCGTGCAATTTTTCGGCGCCGGCATCCGCACCAGCTCGGTGGTGATGCAAACCTCTCCGCACCGCATCCGCTTCATCGACAGCATCCAGGTGTATCCGGGCCCCTCCGTGAAGATCAGATTCTGATTGGACGCCAAGCAGGGTCAGCGCAACATCTTCGCCGCGGCCGCGGCCGGCTGCATCGGCTTCACCGGCTTCACGCTGGTGATGCCGTTCCTGCCGCTCTACATTGCGGAGCTTGGCGTCACCGACCTGCGCGAAATCGCCATGTGGTCGGGCGTGATCCTCGCCGCCACGCCGGCGGTGACCGCGGTGTTCGCGCCGCTGTGGGGACGGGTCGGCGACCGCTACGGCAGCAAGGTTCTGGTGATCCGCTCGATCGCCGCCTTCATTCTGACCAAGGCCGCGATGGCCTTCGTGACGGCGCCGTGGCAGCTGCTGGCGCTGCGGGCGCTGCTCGGCGTGTTCGCCGGCTACGGCGCGCTCACGATTTCGATGGCCGCCGAATCGGCCCCGCGCCACCGCATGGCCCATGCGATTGGGATCGTGCAGACCGGCCACCGGCTCGGGCCGGCGATCGGGCCGGTGATCGGCGGCGCGCTGGCGCCGTTGATCGGCCTGCGCAACGTATTTCTTGCCGCCTCCGCGTTCTACGCCGCGGCCCTGCTGCTGATCATCGTGATGTACCGCGAACCGCGCGAAGGCCGCGCGCTACGAGCGGTGAGAGGCGGGCGCGAGGTGTTCTCCCAGCTCTTTCACCTGCCCGGATTCCTGCTCGCGCTGGTGCTGATCTTTGGCTTGCAGACGGTGGACCGCAGCTTCGGTCCCGTGCTGCCGCTCTACGTGGCCCAGGTCGGGATCGAGAGCGCGCGCATCCCGATCGTGTCCGGCGTGCTGTTCTCGCTGGCCGCGGTCGCGGCGGCGTTCGGCGCGTTCCTCGCGGGCCGGCTGTTGCTGCGCTTCTCCGCCAAGCGCGTGATCGTGGTCGGCAGCATCGCGGCCGCGCTCGGCATGTCGGCGATCGTGATGGCGCCCTCGCTGTGGGTGGTCGGCGCGGCCATGGTGGTCGTCGGCGCCGCGATCGGAACCGCGACGACGACGGTGTATGCCGTGGCGGGATCGCTGCTGCCTGCCGATGCGCACGCCACCGGGTTTGGCTTGATGACCACGGCCAACCTGATCGGGCTCGCGGTCAGCCCGGTCGTCGCCGGCTTTATCGGCGGCAGCGGGCTGAGGATCGTCTTCGTTGCCGACGTCATTCTGTTGCTGATGCTCGGGCTGCTGGTCGCGAGGCGGTTCAAGTCGGATGCGCTTCGGCCGGTGGTGGACGCTCCGATTGCCGAATCGTAGTTAGTTGAAAGTTGAAAGTTGAAAGTGTCAGTTCCAAGTGTCAGTTTCAAGTTGTGAAACTTTCAACTTCCAACTTTCAACTTTCAACTTGTGAGGTTCGTGGGGGTTCCACCCGAGCAGGGCGAGCATCACGAAGAAGCCGATCACGTATGCGACGGCGACGTGCCATCCCCCCCGGACCCAGGCGCCCACCGATCGCGCCTCCGGGTAGAGGTTGGTAATCGCGACCCCGGCAGACGATCCAAACCAAATCATCGAGCCGCCATAGCCCACGGCGTAGGCGAGCACGCCCCAATCGTAGCCGCCCTGGACCAGGGCCAGCTTGGTGAGGGGGATATTGTCGAAGACGGCTGATACGAACCCCAGCCCGAACGCGGTTTGCCACGATGCGGCCGGTAGCGTATCGACCGGCATCATCGACGCAGCCAGCACCAGCGACAACAGAAAGGCCGCACCCCGGCCCGCCTCGCCCAGCAGCTCCCAGTCGGGCCGTCGCAACGGCGCCGAGACCAGGATGACGATCCATACCGCCACGCCAATGAACGGGAAGCGGTCGGCGAGCTCCGGCGTGCGCAGGTTGACGACGACGTTGGCGGCGATTGCGGCGGCGAGCATCGCGATCACGATTCCGAGGCGGACCCAGTCGATCTGCGGCTGGTGCCGAACCTCTTTCATGATCGGCGAGTGACGATGCTGCTGGAAGGCGGCTACGAGTCCCGAGACGAAGAGCGCAACGATCGCGGCCGAGTACGCATGCAGCACGTCGAACGGCGACACGCCGTCGATCCACATCATCGTCGTCGTCGTATCCCCGACCACGCTGCCGGATCCGCCGGCGTTGGCAGCGGCCACGATGGCGGCGAGAAACCCGATGTGCACTTTCTTGAAGAGCGAATGCGCC
>JANOZI010000772.1:0-7993 GCA_031429375.1 Acidobacteriota bacterium
TCGACGACGGCTGGATCAAGTCGAAGATCTATGCGCAGTACATGGCCGACTGGAACGACATCCTCGACGACAGCAACATCGACGTCGACGTCAAGAACAACATGGTCACCCTGAGCGGCACGGTGAAGACGGCCGCGGCCAAGGCCAGGGCCGTGTCGGTCGCAAAGGGCACCGACGGCGTGAAGGGCGTGACCGATATGCTGAAGGTCAGTACGACGACCCGCTGAGCCGGCTGATCGACCGTATCGTCTGAATGATCGCCGCTGGATTGACGGGCTTCGACACGTGGTCGTCGAAGCCCGCAGCCAGCGCGCGATCACGATCCGCGCTCGTGGCGTAGGCCGTCACCGCAACGGCCGGCAGGTAGCGAGCCGTCTGGGCGTCGCGCCGTCGCACCTCTCGAATCAGGTCGTAGCCATTCGCGCCCGGCATTCCGATGTCCGCGAGCAGGACGTTCGGCCGGAAAATCTGCAGCAGCTGTAAGACTTCCTCAACCGAAGACGCGGTCTGAACCATGGCGCCGGCGCCGGCAAGTATCGCGGCGAGGGCGTCGCGCCCGTCGTTGTCGTCATCGACGATGACGACGCGATAATTCGTGAGCGAGGCGGATGCGCGAGGTTGCGCCTCGCCGCCAACGGGTTGCTGGGCGGGATCGCCCACACCCGATGCGGGTGCGTCGGCCATCGACTGAAGTTCGACGGTAAACGTCGAGCCCTTGCCGAGGCCGGCGCTCTCGGCGCGAACCGTGCCGCCGTGCAACTCCACCAGCGTACGCACGATCGCAAGTCCAAGACCGAGGCCGCCGTGCTGGCGGCTGATCGATCCGTCGGCCTGCCGGAACCGTTCGAAGACGAACGGCAGGAAGCCAGGATCGATGCCTTCGCCGTAATCGGTCACCCGGATGCGTGTCGCGCCGGGGGCCGCCTCCTCGAGCGCCACATCCACCACCCCTCCGGATTCGCTGAACTTCACCGCATTCGACAACAGGTTCCACACCACCTGCTGGAGGCGCTGCGGGTCGCCGTGAGTCATCGGGTTCGGTGCGGTGAGGTGAGGGCGGAGCTGAACCTGCCTGGCGGCTGCGGCCCGTTGCACCACATCGACGGCCGCGGCAACGACCGAGCGCAGATCGACGGGCTGACGATCCAGCTGGAGCCCGCCGGTGATGATGCGCGAGACGTCGAGGATGTCGTCGATCAAGCGGGCCTGGAGGCGGGCGTTGCGATCGATGGCCTCGAGTGCCTGCTGGGCAGCGGACGGGTCCTTTGAGCCGGCGAGGAGCACGTGCGTCCATCCCACGATCGCGTTGAGCGGCGTGCGCAGCTCGTGCGACAACGTGGCCAGGAACTGATCCTTGGCGCGATTCGCCGTTTCGGCCTCGCGCCGCGCGGCGAGCTCGCTGTGCAGCAGCTGCTCGCGCTCGCGCTCCGCCTGCGCCCGCGCGGTCAAATCGCGCACGAACCCGGTAAACTGCGGCGGGTCTTCGTTGGAGACGCGCGTAATGGCGACTTCCACGGGGAACTCGTGGCCATCCGCGTGAAACGCGCTGGTTTCGACACGTCGATCGATGAACGGCCCGCGCCCCGTCGCGAGATATCGGGCCAGGCCGTCACGGTGCGCGTCGCGGAGCCCGGGTGGAATCAACAGGTCGGCCAGGTCGCGCCCGAGGGCGTCGTCGCGCCGATAGCCAAACGTGCGCTCCGCGGCCGGGTTGAACTCGGTGATCCTGCCGAGGTGATTCATTCCGATGATCGCATCGAGCGCGGTGTCCAACATCGCCCGCGTGCGGCGATCGCTTTCTGCCGCCGCCGTTTCCACCCGCTTGCGCCACATGAATTGCCCAACCTGATCGCCGACGGTGGCCATCGTGCTCAGCAGATCGCGATCCGGACTCATCACGGTTCGATTGAAGCACTCGATCACGCCGAGCACGTCTCCTTCGCCAGCGGTGATCGGGAAGGCGAACGCGCCGTGCACGCCCGCCCGCCGTGCGATCGCGGCTCTGGGAAAATTTGCGTCGCGAACCACGTCTTCGATCCAGGCCGGTGCGCCGGTGTCCCACACGCGGCCGGGCAGCCCCATGCCGCGCGTGAAACGCGCCGCCTTGGTCGCCTCGGCAAACGCCGCGGTGCGGACGGCGCCGTCGCTCCAGACCGCGATGGGACGCAACTCGGCGTGCTCGTGATCGACCAGCCACAGCGCGCCAGCCTGCCACTCGAGACTGCCGCAAACACTGTCGAGCAGAGCCCCCGCGGATTGGGGCAGATCGGGCGCGGTCGCCAGCACCTGGCCCACGGCATGCGCGGCGGAACGGCGCCGCTCGCCGGTGCCGCGCTCCGCAATCGCGGCCGCGAGCAACACGCCGGTGCCGGCCAGCACGCCGATGAACACTTGCAACAGCAGCAGGCTGTCGCGCACCTCGCCCGCGCCGAACGGACCGCTGCCTCGAACGGTGTTCCATATGGTGACCGCGGAAACGCCGAGCACGACCAGCGACACCGCCGGTTGGCCCAGGCGCACGGCGGCGGCGATCACGATGGGAAAGACGATGTACTCGAGCGGGGTATGCCGATTGAGCGGACCCATGCTCTGCCCGAACACCGCCTGTGTCACCAGCATGCTCATCATCACCGCGACGGCCGTGATCGCCCACTCGCGGCGCGACGCATGCGGGGCGCGCGCCATCGTGAGCACGGCGGGGGCCACGACCAGCGCACCGAACGCATCACCAAGCCACCACGTCACCCACAGATCCCCGAACTGGTCCCAGGGCTGAACGGCGGTGGCGCACAAAATCGCTACGCCGATGGTGGCGCTGATCGCCGTCGCCAGGGCGGCGGCGATGACACCAAACGCCACGACGTCGCGAATGCGGCGGAGGGTCGGGTCGAACCCGGGAATGTTGCGCAGCAGCAGCACGGCGACGATCGCCTCGAGGGCATTGCCGGTGGCCACGCCCGCAGCCGCCCACAGCGGCATCTCCGTCGTCGCGTTCGCGACAAAGGCGCCGAGCCAGATCGCCGGCCACAACGACGGCCCCCATAGCAATAGCGCAGCCTCGGCGATACCGGTCGGCGGCCAAACGGTGGTGACCTGTTCGGCGATGAAGCCGAATTGGAAACCAAACCGCGCGGCGATCACATACGCGGTCGCAACGGCCCCACCGATGACCATGAGTCGACGTGTGTCAGGGCGCAACGCTTAAGAATAACTGGCCTGTAGCGCGCGCGCCTAGCAACCGATATGGAGAGCGGGAATAAACCATGTTGGCCATCGCCAGAACACTGGCTCTCGCCGCCGTTTTAGGCCTGTTCGCACTGCCCCTCGAAGCGCAGGAACAGCAGAGCCGCCTGACGGGCCGGATCACCGACGGCTCCGGAGGCGCGCTGCCGGGCGTCACAGTCGCCATCACCTCGCCGCGCGGGCGCGCCGTGTCGGTCGTCACCGACGGCGCGGGCCGGTTCCTGTCGCCGGCGCTGCCGTCAGACACCTATACCCTCACGTTCGTGCTGGCGGGGTTCGAGACGCTCACCAGCTCAGGTGTGTCCGTCAAGCCCGGTGAGGTCGTGATCGTCGATCGGCAGATGGGGCTCGCCTCCGTCGCGGAAACCGTCCAGGTCGTGGCACCGGCGCCTCCGCCCCCGCCACCACCGCCTCCGCCGGCGCCGCCGGTTGAGGTGCCCAAGCGCCCGCAGCCCAGGCCGGTTCCGAAGCAACAGCTTGCATCGGTCTGCGGTGCCGAGCAGGCGGCCGGCCCGAGCCTGGCGCTCGGCCACATCGTGGCGCATCGCGATGATGCCAAGCGGCAGCTGTACGGGAACGGCGATACGCTCGTGATCAACGTCGGCACCAACCTTGGCGTCGCGATCGGACAAAACTACGTCGTGCGCCGCCGTTTCCGAGTCGGCGACCGATCGTTGCCGCTGAAGCTCGCGACGTTCGGCGAGCAGACCGCCGGGTTGGTCCAGGTGGTCGAGACCAGCCACGAGCATTCGACCGCCGTGGTCGTCTATCTATGCGGTGAGTTGTACGCGGGGGATCTGGTCGAGGCGTTCGACGCCCAACCGGTGCTGACACCTTCGAACACCGGCGTCGCGCAGTTTGACGAGCCGGGTCGCATCGTCTTTGGCGAGCACGGCCAGGTCATGGGCTCACCGGGAAAGCTCATGGTGATCGACAAAGGACTCACGTGGGGCGCGCGGCGCGGCGGGCAGATCACGATCTTCCGGCGTTCGATCGCCGGCGAAGGCGCGGTCACCTCGATCGGGTCCGCCGTGATCGTCGCGGTCAACGCCGACACCGCCACGATTCGCATCGACAGCGCGACCGACGCCATTTCTGTCGGCGACAGTGTCGCGCTTCATAGATAGCGTTACCATGGGAGGGTCATGACGAACCTCCTGCTGACGCTGACCCTCGCCTTCCTGACGATTGCCGGGCAACAGGAAACGCGTCCGGTTCCCAAAGATTCCATGCTGGTCGAAGCCCGCGGCTGCCTCAAAGGGCGGGTGTTTACCGCAACCTCACCGATCGAGCACGAGGGCGCGTTGCGCGGTCCCGACATCAGCGGCAAGCACTTTCGCATCAACGGCAAGAAGGAACTGACCACCCAGGTCAAAGCGCACGACGGTCACACGGTGGAAATTTCGGGCATCGTCCGCAAAGCCGACTTGGCGGATGGAGGCGTCGGCTTCAAGGTGGGGGGCGCGCGCGTCGTGATCGGCGCGCAGGGCAGCAACCCGGCCGCCCGCAACACGCCGACCGCGCCGATGGTGCCGACGATGGATGCGCTGACGCTGCGGTTCGTAGAGGATCGCTGCCTGATTCAGTAGGAGTCGTCGAGCCTGCCTTGCAGGTTCGGTCCGGTGACATGCTGGCGGCAGAAGTCGCTGGCGTGCGAGGCCACTTGCTCGAGCGTGCCCTCTTCTTCGAACAGATGGGTGGCGCCGGGAATAATCACCAGGTCGGCCGGCACGATCATCTTCGCCATCGCGCGGCGGTTCAGCTCGATCACTTCCGTATCACGGCTGCCGACAATCAAGAGTGTGGGTGCCTGCACCTTGCGCAAGGCGGCATGGGCAAGGTCGGGACGTCCGCCGCGCGAGATGACGGCGCGGACCAGCGCCGGACGCCCCGCGGCCGCCACCAGAGCGGCGGCTGCACCGGTGCTGGCGCCAAACAGCGCGATCGGCAGGTGCTCGAGGGCGGGATCTTCAGTGGCCCAATCGACGGCCGCCATGACCCGGCCGCCAAGCAGCTCGATGTCGAAGCGGTACTCGCCGCTGATGCCGTCTTCCGCCTCTTCTCGATCCGTGAGCAAGTCGAGCAACAGGGTCGCCAACCGCGCCT
Source organism: Acidobacteriota bacterium (assembly GCA_031429375.1). Classification (GTDB taxonomy): domain Bacteria; phylum Acidobacteriota; class Vicinamibacteria; order Vicinamibacterales; family UBA2999; genus 12-FULL-67-14b. The sequence goes on from JANOZI010000772.1 coordinate 5,350, forward strand.
GTTCGAGCGTACGCGCGACCGCACCATTGCGGCTGCTGAACCGGCTGCTTCCGCTGCCATGCGCGAAAATCACGAGCCCCGCCGCATCGGGCGGAACTCTGAGGTCGCCCTCCAGCACGTGCTCGCCCGCGGGAATCCTGACAGCCACTCTTAACTCTTAACTCTTAACTCTGAACTCTGAACTCTGAACTCTGAACTCTGAACTCTGAACTCTGAACTCTGAACTCTGAACTCTTGGTGTTCTCATCGTCCAAAAATCCGGCCCCAGAAGCCGCGCTTCTTTTCAGTGCCGGCATCTTTTTCGGGGCCGGCATCTTTTTCGGGGCCGGCTTCTTTCTCGGGGCCGGCGCCGGCGTCGGACGCCCTCGCCAATCGGCCGTCGTCGAGGCCGCGCGGCCGCGCAAGCCAGCGCACCGGGTCGCTCCGGGTCGCGTTGGTCATGAACCGCGCCCACAGCGGCACTGCGAGCTCGGACGCGTAGCCGGCGCGCCGGATCGGTCGCGGCTGATCGAAGCCGACCCACACGCCGGTCACGAGCTTCGGCGTGAAGCCGACGAACCAGGCGTCATGATAATCGTTGGTGGTGCCGGTCTTGCCCCCCGCCGGCCGCGTGAAGCCGTAACGCCGCGCAGCGGATCCGGTGCCGGCGTCAATCACGCCTTTGAGCATGTCGGCCATCAGGTAGGCCGTGACCGGTTTGATCGCCCGGCGCAGCTTTTCGGCATTGTCGAACAGCACCGTGCCATCGCGATCGACCACGCGGCGAATCAGCCACGGCCGCGACACCAAGCCGCCGTTGGCGAACGCACCGTAGGCCGACGTGATCGCGGCGAGCGTGACCTCGCCGGATCCAAGCGCGATTGACGGCACGCTTGGCAGATCGTCGAACCCGAACGAGTTAGCCAGCTTCATGGTCTTCCGAAGGCCGACTTCACCGAGCAACTTCACCGCCGCGCGGTTGCTCGACAGGCGCAACCCCTCGCGCAGCGTGATCTCTTCCACGTCCGAGTGCTCATCGTCCGGCGTCCACGACGCGTTCGCCGTTTCGAACCCGCCATCGAGGTTGCCGAGGGTGTCGTCCGGGCTGTAGCCGTCTTCGAGCGCCGCGGCATAAACGAACGGCTTGAAGGCCGATCCGGGCTGGCGCCGGGCGTGCATTGCACGATCGTACGAGCTCTTCTCGAAATCGCGGCCACCGACCAGCGCACGCACGGCTCCGGATGCGGGGTCGATCGCAATCAACGCCGCCTGCAACGGATCGCCCGATAACGCTTTCGCCGTTAACGTGAGATCGATCTCAGAGAGGCTGGTCTCGACTGCGGCGTCGGCCGCCTGTTGGATGGCCAGGTCGATGGTCGTGTAGACCTGCAAGCCGCCCTCCGACACGCGCTCCGCTCCGAACTGCTGCACGAGCTGTTGCTTGACCTCGTCCTTGAAGTAACGGCCGTACGGCTCGCCCGCGCGCAGGCCGTCGCGGATTTCGACGCGCGCTTCGATGGCGTCGCGATACTCGGCCTCGGTGATCGACTTGTTGTCGAGCATGGCGCGCAACACGACGCCCTGCCTGGCCTGGGCCTTTTGCGGACTCGCGGTCGGCGCGTAGGCGGACGGCGCTTTCAGCAGCCCGGCCAGCAGCGCCGCTTCGGCGAGCGACAGGCTCGACGCGCTCTTGGCGAAGTAACCACGCGACGCGGCTTCGGCGCCGTAGAGGCCGTCGCCGAAGTACACCTTGTTGAGATACAGCTCGAGGATTTCCTGCTTCGTGAAATGCCGCTCGAGCTGCATGGCGAACAGCATCTCGTTCAGCTTGCGGCGCAGCGTCTTCTCGCGGCCCACGCTTTGCCGGGCCAGTTGCTGCGTGATCGTGCTGCCGCCCTGCACCGCCGAACCGGCGCGCATCACCGCGATCGCCGAACCGGCGATGCGAATCGGGTCGAAGCCGTCGTGGTCGAAAAACCGGCGATCCTCGATGGCGAGCACCGCCTGCACCAGGTTGGGCGATACTTCCGCGAGCGGGACCTCGATGCGCTGTTCCTTGGCGATGGTAAAAACCGGCAGGTTGTTCTTATCAAAAAGGACACTGGCGCGGGCCATTTCGGTAAAGGCGCGCAGCTCGTCGCGGCCTGGCATGCTCGCGACCAGATCCACGAAAATCCAAGCAAATACCAGCGCGATGCCGCCAACAAGGCCGAGAAGCAGGCGCATCGAGGGCGAAAGCGAGCGGATGAAGCGGAGCCGCATCCCAACCTCTGCTGCAACGGCTATGCCACCTTACTGCCCGGTTGGGTCTGGACGTTCTGACTTTGTCGATCTGATTCCTTCTTGTTCGACGTGAATGTGAATGTAGAGGCGGGTCTTCAGACCCGCCTGGGGAGGTCTTCAGACCCGCCTGGGGAGGTCTTCAGACCCGCCTGGGGAGACAGACAATGCGCTTCATGATGCTGATGATTCCGAAGGGATACGAAGATGCCGCGCCGGGCGCGATGCCCACGGCCGAAGCCGTGGCGGCGATGACGAAATACAACAACGAGCTGAAGAAGGCCGGCGTGCTGCTGGCGCTCGACGGCCTGCACCCGCCTTCGATGGGCGCGCGGGTCACGTTCGCGGGCGGCAAACCCAAGGTGACCGACGGCCCATTTGCGGA
>JANOZI010000773.1:0-6211 GCA_031429375.1 Acidobacteriota bacterium
GCGGCGGCGGTGGCGCTGGGCCGGTTCGTCGAGAACCAACTCTATTCGGTGCAGCCGCTCGACATAGTGTCGTTTGCGGCCACGGCCGGAATCATGATTCTGACCGCATTCATTGCGAGCCTGGTTCCGGCGTTGCGAGCCCTGCGGGTCGATCCAAACTCCGCACTTCGCGGCGAATAGCAAAACACAGAAGGCCAGACAGAAAAAACAGGAGGCTAGAAGATCAGAAAAATATTTTTCTCCTGATCTTCTGATCTCCTGTTTGTTTTTCTCGTGGGCTCCCGTTTCAAGGCTTCGACAGAAACTCCTGAATCTCCGGGAGCCTCGCCCGCGCATCCGCCTCGCCCATCTCGATCAGGTGCTTGACGTAATCGGGCTGGAACATCACCAGGCTGAGCATGTCGTTCGAGCGCGTTTCCTTCGTGCCGAGGCCGCGTGTCAGGAAGCGGAACGCCTTTGGTAGATCTGCTTCATACGCATTGGCGAGACGCCCGAGATCTTCCGACGGACGAAGCACCAGCAGGTCGATCGGCCGCAGGCCGTCGCGCATGCTTTCCGGACGGCCCTCGAGCAGCCGGTTGATCTGGCGCAGTTGCAAGGCATCGCCGTCGAACTGATCGAGAAAAATCGCGTTGAACAACACGCCGGCGACCTGCGCCGGAGGCGGATATCCCGAGATCACCGGGCGTTGCGCCTCCGCGTGCGAGCGCGCATACCGTGTCGTCACCGCGAGCAGCCGCGTCGCCCCGAGGTGGATCGCGGGCGAGAGCGGCGTGGTCAGCCGGATGCCGCCGTCGCCGTACCACGCGCCGGCCACCTCGATAGCGGGGAAGAAAAACGGCAGCGCGGCGGAGGCCATCACGTGATCGACGTGCAGGTCGCAGATCCGGCTCGTCCGCAGCGGCCGCTCCCACATCGGGATGCTGCAATCCGCGCGCGCCTGCAGCCACGTGATCGACTGGCCGGTGGTGTAGCTCGACGCGGTCAGCGCGATCGCGCGCAGCCAGCCTTCCTTGAGGCTCTTGGACACACCGGTGAGCGTGCCATCCTCCGCTTCGAGCACGCGCTCGAGCATCTTGTGCAGCGGGGTGGTGTCGACGAAGCTCTTCGACGGAATCGGCGACTTGCCGCCGGTCACGAGCCGTCCGCCCCAGCGCAGCGTCCGCGACATCAGGTCGCGCACGTCGACGCGGAAGACGTCGTCGATCCGGATGTCGGACCACATCTGCGCGAGCTGCTCGACCTTTTCCGGATAAGGACCCTGCCGCGCGGCGAGGAACGCCGCGTTGATGCCGCCGGCCGAGACGCCGGTCAGGATGTCGGGAATGACTTCGGGAAACTCGCGCGCCAGCGCGCGCAGCACGCCGACCTGATACGCCCCGCGCGCGCCCCCGCCGCTCAATACGAGAGCCAGCCCGCGCGCTACCAACCTCTCCGGCACGGCAGAATGCTACCGCATCCCGTCAACGCTTGCCCTCACCCCAACGTCCAACCGGCCATGATGGATGCGATCCGCGACCTGCGACATGGTTTTCGCCTGCTGCGCCGCGCGCCCGGTTTTGCCGTCACCGCGATTCTCACTCTAGCGCTCGGCATCGGCGCCACGACCGCGCTCTTCACCGTGGTCGACGCCGTGCTGCTCGAGCCGCTGCCGTTTCCCGATTCGAGCAAGCTCGTGCAGGTCTGGCGCAGCGAGCTGCCGGCGCTGACCTACGGCTCGGCGGCATACGCGCGTTACCTGGATTGGCGCCGCGAGCAGCGCGCGTTCACCGAGCTCGGCGCCTGGGCGCCGGCCGGCATGACGATCGCCGGGCGTGAGGGACCGGAGCGCGTGCCCGGGGCTCAGGCGTCGGCGTCGTTCTTCAAAGTAGTCGGCGCGCCGCCGATCGCGGGCCGCTGGTTCACGGACGAAGAAGATCGTCGCGGCGGGCCAAGGGTCGCCGTGATCAGCGAAGGCTTATGGATGCGCCGCTTCAACGGCCAACCCTCGGCGATCGGTGCCGACGTGCAGATCGACGGCGAGCCTTACACGGTGATCGGAGTGGCGCCAGCGGGCTTCACGGAAGTCTGGCGGCAGGAGGTGTGGATCCCGCTCGGCATCGTCGCCGATCCCGCCAATCGCGGCAGCAACTATCTGCTGTCGTTCGGCCGGATGCGCGAGGGGATGACGATCGACGCGGTGCGAAAGAGCCTGGGCGAGCTCGCCGTGCAGATGTCGCGCGAGCACGCCGACGACAAGTACACGTTCACGGCGCGGCCGGTTCACGAGGTGGTCACCGAGGGTGCCACGCGCGGGTTGTGGGTGCTGCTCGGGGCGACCAGCCTGCTGCTGCTGATCGCGTGCACCAACGTCGCCAACCTGTTGCTGGCGCGTGCAGTGGTGACCGAACGCGATCTCGCCATTCGCGCATCTCTTGGCGCGGGGCGAGGGCGGCTGTTCGGGCAAGTGATGGGCGAGACGGTCGCGCTCGGCCTGCTCGGCAGCGTGGCGGCCGTCGCGCTCGCGTGGGGACTGCTTCGCATTTTCGTGACGCTGGCGCCTGTGAACTTTCCCCGCCTCGCTGCGATCGCACTCGACGGTCGCGTGTTGGGCTTCTCACTCGCGGTGGCAATCGCCGCGGGCTTGGTCGCAGGCCTGGCTCCGGCACTGCACCTGTTGCGATCGGATCTGAATGGCGTGATGCGATCGGGAGGGAGCCGCGGCGCCACCGCCGGACGCGCCCGCGCCGCGAGCCAGTTGCTGGTGATCTCGGAAGTCGCGCTCGCACTGGCGCTCGTCACGACGGCGGGTCTGATGGTGAAAAGTCTGCTGCGCTTGCAGTCACAGGATCTCGGGCTCACCAGCGCGCGCGTGTTGACGTTCGGCGTCGCGCTCCCACTCTCTGTCGCGCCCGATGATGCGGCGGTGATGAGATTCCAGTCGCAGTTCCTCGAGCGGCTGCGCGCGCTTCCCGGCGTAACCCACGCATCAGCGATCAACATGCTGCCGATTGCGGCGACTGGACGAAACGGCACCGTGCGCCGGCCCGATCAACCCGGCGAGAACGAGGGGCAGCCCGTCACCGAGATGCGCCAGGTGATGGACGGCTATTTCGCCGCGATGGGCGTGCGGCTGCTTGCGGGCCGCTTTATCGATCGACGTGATGGCGCCGCCGCGCCTGCGGTGGCGGTGGTCAACGCCACGCTCGCGTCTCGGCTGTGGCCGACTCTCGATCCGGCCGGCGTGGTCGGCCAGCGGGTCAGAACCGGCTGGGAGAGCGGCTCGGCGACGCGCGAGGTCATCGGTGTTGTTGCGAGCGTGCGATCCCGCCGCGCCGATGCTGTTCCCGATCCAGAGCTCTACGCGCCGTTCCTGCAAGTGCCGGCGCCGAGCATGAGTTACGTGGTGCGCGCAACCGGTGACCCCGCGGCGTTGACGGGCCAGGTCCGCCAGATGCTCGGGCAGATGACGCCGAACGTCGCCCTGGCCGCGGTCCGCTCCTTCGACGAAGTGGTCGCGGCCTCGACGCGGATGTCGCGGCTGGTGTCGTGGCTGAGCGTACTGTTCGGCGTGCTGGCGGCGGCGCTGGCGATTCTGGGGATCTACAGCGTGATGTCGTACACCGTGGCACAGCGCGAACGCGAGCTTGCGATCCGGTCGGCGGTCGGCGCGAGCCGATGGGCATTGCTGGCGCTGGTGCTCAAAGAGGGCCTGATGCTGAGCGGCGCCGGCATCGCGGCCGGCGCTGCGATCGCCCTCGCGGCATCCGGCGTGCTGCGCAATCTGCTGTATGACGTGAGCGCCACCGATCCGGCGGTGTTCATCGCATCCGCAATCGGTCTCGGCGCGATTGCCCTGGCCGGTCACCTGATCCCCGCCGCGCGAGCCGCCCGGGTCGATCCTGTGGTCGCCTTGAGAAGTGAATGACGGGACTTGAGGACTTGAGTACTTGAGGACTTGAACTGGCCCAGGCCCCAAGCCCTCAGGCCCACAAGCTCTGGTGGCGTTAGCGAGCATTGGAACGTGCGAGCCGCCGGCCACGTCTCGTAATGATGGAGGCACGACTCAATGTCAGCAGCGGTCATCGTCACCACCACCCCGTCCATTGAAGGCAAGAAGATCACCAGCTATCGTGGCATCGTCACCGGCGAAGCCATTCTGGGCGCCAACATCTTCAAGGATCTGTTCGCCGGCATTCGCGACATCGTCGGCGGCCGCTCGGCCACTTACGAGCGGGAATTGAAGCGGGCGCGCGATATCGCGCTGGAAGAGATCAAGACGGCCGCGGCCGAGATGGGCGCCAATGCCGTGGTGGCGATCGATATCGACTACGAGACCGTCGGCGGCAACGCCAGCATGCTGATGGTGACCGTCAGCGGCACCGCCGTCGTGTTGCAATAACGGTGGTCCGCGGTGGTCGCTCGTAGGGCACCCCTTTAGGGGTGCCTCTACGATCCAAGCGGCGAAATCCCATATTCTGAGCGTATGGAGATCGGGAAGCGCGACAAGAGCGATGCCCTTGTGTTCTTCGGGGCCACCGGCGACCTCGCGTTCAGGAAGATCTTTCCCGCCCTGCACGCATTGGCGCGGCGCCGCAAGCTCGACGTGCCCGTCGTCGGCGTCGCACGATCGGGCTGGGACCTGGCGCGGTTCGTCGAGCACGCACGCGCCAGCATCGAACAACACGGCCAGCCGGACGACGCCGCGTTCGACGCGCTCGCGGAGAAACTGCGTTACGTCGACGGCGACTATAACGACCAGGCGACGTTTGCCAACCTCAAAGCGGTGCTTGGCGACGTCGAGCGTCCGGCGCACTACCTGGCGATTCCGCCGAGCATGTTCGCCGTCGTCGTCAAGCATCTCGCCGAGGCCGGCGGCCTCGAGCACGGCCGCATCATCGTCGAAAAGCCGTTCGGCCGCGACCTGGCGTCGGCGCGCGCGCTCAACGACACCCTCCACGCGTTTGTGGACGAAAGCCAGATTTTCCGGATCGATCACTATCTCGGCAAGGAAGCGGTTCAGAACCTCCTCTACTTTCGATTCGCAAACGCGCTGCTCGAACCGCTGTGGAACCGCCACTACGTCGAGAACGTGCAGATCACGATGGCGGAGTCGTTCGGCGTCAACGGCCGTGGCAAGTTCTACGAAGAGACCGGCGTGATCCGCGACGTGATCCAGAACCACCTGTTCCAGGTGTTGAGCTTTCTCGCCATGGAGGCGCCGTCGAGCACCGAGGCTGATGCCATTCACAGCGAGCAGGCCAAGGTGCTGCGCAAGGTCAGGCCGCTCAGCGCCGCCGACGTGGTGCGCGGGCAGTATCGCGGCTACCGCGCGGAGCCCGACGTCGCGCGCGACTCGCCGGTGCCGACCTACGCCGCGCTCAGGCTGTTCATCGATTCGTGGCGCTGGCAGGGCGTGCCGTTTTTCGTCCGCGCCGGGAAGGCGCTGGCCAGGACGTGCACCGAGGTGCTGGTGGAACTGAAACCCGCGCCCGATGTCGTCTTTCCCACGACGGTCTCTGGTATTGGCAACTACGTGCGCTTCAGGCTCGGTCCGGAGGTCGCGATCGCGGTTGGCGCGCTGATCAAGAAACCGGGCGACGACCTCGTCGGCAAGCCGATCGAATTGTCGGCGGTCCGGCAGGATACCGCCGACGACATGGACGCTTACGAGCGGCTGCTGAGCGATGCGATGCGCGGCGATGCGACCCTGTTCGCACGGCAAGACAGCGTCGAAGCGGCGTGGGCGATCGTGGATCCGTTGATCGCGGCACCGGCCGAGCCGCCGATCGAATATGAGCCGGGCAGTTGGGGGCCGCCGGAGGCGAGTCGCCTGGTGGCCGACATCGGCGGGTGGAACACGCCGAAGTAGAGGCGGCCCTACGAATGACATGGTTGTTGTTAGACACCGGATTCTCGCGGAGGTCTGTTCACAGGTCAGCCCGAAGGGTCAGACCCCCGCCCCCCACCTGAGCGCGGAGAGGTGCCTCCCGGCGCGAGCGTCGAGCGAGGCGACGACAAGCATCCCGTCGCCAAATCGAGCGGAGGCCAAGACCCGGCGTTGTTTGAGCCAGGCAGTGCGCGAGTTCGCCCAAGTGCTTGGTGCGCCGAGCGAGATTTGGCCGCCGAGCCGAGTCGCTCGTGCTGGGAGGCACCTCTCCGCGCATTTCGCGGGGCACCCCATAAAGGGGTGCCCTACGTCGATCGGGCGCTGCGCTTCAGGAATGATCCG
>JANOZI010000774.1:0-7524 GCA_031429375.1 Acidobacteriota bacterium
CCCGACCCCGGCTTGCCGATCTGGCCGGTCGAGAGCGCCAGGGCGATCAGGCAGCGGGCGTTGTCGGTGCCATGCACGTGCTGAGAGATCCCCATGCCCCAGAGGATCATCGACGCCTTGGATGTCGCATACAGCCGGGCCACTTCGCGGATCGTCGCCGCGTCAACACCGCAGATCGGCGCCATCCGCTCCGGCGAGAACGTCTTGACGTTTTCGGCGAGCGCCTCGTAGCCGGAGGTCCGGTCGCGAATGAACTTCTCGTCGACCAGGCCGTCTTCGACGATGACGTGCAGCATCGCGTTGAGCAGCGCCACATCGGTGTCGGCCTTGAACTGGAGGTAATGGGTGGCGTGCCGGGCCAGGTCGCTGCGCCGCGGATCGGCCAGGATCAGCTTAACGCCCGCCTTGATGGCGTTTTTCATCCACGTCGCGGCCACCGGATGATTCACCGTGGGATTGGCGCCGATCACGAAGATCACTTCCGCGTGCGCGACGTCACGCACCTGGTTCGACACCGCGCCGGAGTTGATGCCCTCCATCAGCGCGGCCACGCTCGACGCATGGCAGAGCCGCGTGCAGTGGTCGACGTTGTTGCATCCGAAGCCGGTGCGCACCAACTTTTGAAAAAGATACGCCTCTTCGTTGGTGCCCTTGGCAGAGCCGAAACCGGCAAGCGACCGCTTGCCATAGATATCGCGCGCCTCCCGTAGTCCCCTGGCCGCGACGTCGAGCGCTTCCTCCCACGTGGCCTCGCGGAAGATGTCCTGCCAGTGTTCGGGATCGACGACGAAGTCTTTGTGCTTCGGGACGCCAGGCTTGCGGATGAGGGGCTTGGTGAGACGATGGCGGTGCTGCACGTAGTCGAAGCCGTAGCGGCCTTTCACGCACAGCCGGCTCGCGTTGGCCGGACCGTCCTTCCCCTGCACGTAGAGGATCGCGTTGTCCTTGACGTGATAGGTGAGCTGGCAGCCGACGCCGCAGTACGGACAGACCGAATCGACCTGTTTGTCGGGCACGATCATGGCGGCATCGCGGGCAGGCATCAGCGCGCCGGTCGGACACGCCTGGACGCACTCGCCGCACGCGACGCACGTCGAGTCGCCCATCGCATCGTCGAAGTCGAACACGATCTTCGCTTCGCCGGCGCGGAAGGCGTAGCCGATCACGTCGTTGACCTGCTCTTCGCGGCAGGCCCTGACGCACCGCTTGCACTGGATGCAGGCATCGAGGTGAACCGACATGGCCGGATGGGAGAGATCTTCAACCGGTTGATGGCGCGGCGCGAAGCGCGGCTTGCCGACCCCCAGCTTCCTGGCCCACAGGTCGAGCTCGGAGTTGAGCGTGTACGATCGCTCGGGCACGTCCGACAGCAACAGCTCGATCGACATCTTCTGGCTGGTGAGTGCTCGCGGGCTGTTGGTCGTGACCTCCATGCCGTCCTTGGGATAGCGGCAGCAGGACGGCGCCAGCACGCGCTCGCCTTTGATCTCCACCATGCAGGTGCGGCAGTTGCCATCCGGCCGCATGCCGTCCATGTGGCACAGGCGCGGAATCTCGACGCCGTGCTTCCGCGCGGCGTCGAGGATCGTCTGGTCCGACGGGACGACCACGCTCTTCCCGTTCAGCGTGAACGAGACCGGCATCGTGGCGACGGCCGTCAGGTTGTGGTGCATCACTCAACTTCCGCAGGAAAGTATTTCAAGACGGTGAGCACGGGATTGGGTGCGGCCTGGCCCAGGCCGCAGATGGACGCGTCCATCATCGCTTGCGAGAGCTCCTGCAAGAGCGGGGCGTCCCACCGCTTCGTCTCCATCAACTTGAGCGCCTTGACGGTGCCGACGCGGCACGGGGTGCACTGGCCGCACGATTCGTCGGAGAAAAACTTCATCAGGTTGCGCGCCGCACCGGCCGCAGAGTCGTGCTTGGACAGCACCACGATGGCCGCCGATCCGATGAAGCAGCCGTACTCGTTCAAGGTGTCGAAGTCGAGCGGCAGATCGGCTTTCGAGGCGGGCAGAATGCCTCCGGACGCGCCGCCGGGAAGATAGCCGTAGAGCTCGTGCCCGTCGAGCATGCCGCCGCAGTATTCGTCGACCAGCTCGCGCAGCGTGATGCCCGCCGGAGCCAGGTGCACGCCCGGCGTCTTGACGCGGCCGCTGACCGAAAACGAGCGCAGTCCCTTCCGCCCGTGACGGCCGTGGCCTGCAAACCACGCCGGCCCCTTCTCGAGAATGTCGCGTACCCAGTGCAGCGTTTCCATGTTGTGCTCGAGGGTGGGACGGCCGAACAGACCGACCTGCGCCACATATGGCGGGCGCAGCCGCGGCTCGCCGCGCTTGCCTTCGATCGATTCGATCATGGCGGACTCTTCGCCGCAGATGTACGCGCCGGCGCCGCGGCGGAGATGGATCGCGGGAATGTCAAACGGTGGATTCGCCTCCAGCGCCGCGATCTCGCGCTCGAGAATCGCCCGGCAGCCGTGATACTCGTCGCGCAGGTAGATATAGATCGCGTCGATGCCGACCGCCCAGGACGCGATGAGCGCGCCTTCGAGAAAGCGGTGCGGATCGCGCTCGAGGTAGTAGCGGTCCTTGAAGGTGCCCGGCTCGCCCTCGTCGATGTTGATCGCCAGCAGGCGGGGCCTGGGCTCGGCCGACACCAGCTTCCATTTGCGGCCGGCGGGAAAGCCGGCGCCGCCGAGGCCGCGCAGGCCGGAGTCTTCCATCACGGCCACGACGTCGGCCGGCGTCTTGTGTCCGGCCATGCATGCGGCCGCGAGCGCGTAGCCACCCGCCGCACGATACGCCGCGTAATCAATGTGCCCGGGCGTGACGAGACCAGCAGCGGGATGCGTCACGTGACCGGCGGCCACGGCCGAGACCACCTGTTCGGCGGTGGCATGTGCAACAGGATGCTGGCCGACGACCGCGACCGGCGCGGTCTCGCAACGGCCGACGCACGGGGCGGGCAACACGCGCACACCGGCGCCGAGCCGGCTCTTCAGCATCGAGAGCAACTCGCTCGAGCCCGCGAGCGCGCATGCAATCGAGTCGCAGACGCGGACCGTGATCGCGGGCGGCGGCGTCTCGCCCTCTTTCACCACGTCGAAGTGGTGATAGAACGTCGCCACTTCGTAGACCTCCGCCATCGCCATCTTCAGCTCGGCCGCGAGCGCGGCCAGGTGCCGCGCATGCAGGCAGCCGTAGCGGTCTTGAATCTTGTGCAGGAACTCGATCAACAGATCGCTGCGACGCGGTGCGTCGCCGACCAGCGCGAGTAGTTCCTCGCGTGCGGCCGGATCGACGCGCCGCCCCTTCGGCGTGGAACGTACTCGGCCGCGGTTCCCCCGAGGGCTCATCTTCGACGCCATGCTACCATCCGGACAGGTTCGCAGATATGCATGTTGAGTTTCTTGGGGTGCCGCGCGAGCGCGCCGGCATCGCCGAGCTGGACGTGAAGGCAGACACGCTCGGGCACCTGCTCGGCACATTGGCGGCGCGGATGCCCGCCCTTGCCGAGCTGATCGCCCTGGATCGGCTGCACCCCTCCCTCGTCGCCAACCTGAATGGCGATCGGTTCATCACCGATCCGGGGACGCCGCTCCGTGACGACGACTGCGTGCTGATTCTGTCTGCCGACGCCGGAGGCTGAGGAAGCTGATGCCGTTCGGTTACCACGGCTGCTACCTGCGAATCGACGTCACCCGCTGCAGCGTGGAGCGTGTGCCGCTGAGCGATGACGTGCTGCGCCAGTTCATCGGCGGCAGCGGCCTCGGTGTGCGCCTGCTGCTCGATGAAGGCTGCGCGCACCTCGATCCACTCGACGCCGCGGCGCCTCTTGTCTTTGCCTTCAGCCCCCTGGTCGGCAGTCCGCTGACCACCTCGGCGAAGTTTGCCGTCGTGAGCAAGAGCCCGCTGACCGATCGCATCAACGACTCGCTCGCCAGCAGCGGCTTTGCCATTGCGGGCAAGAGCTGCGGCTGCGACGCCATCGTCATCGTCGGCCGCGCCGCCGAGCTCTCGGTGCTCGTGATCGATGACGGCCGCGTGCGTGTAGAGCCTGCTGCTGACTGTGTCGGCAAGACTTGCCAGGCGACCGAGTCGCAACTCAGATCACGCCTTGGCGCGAGTTTCCGAATTGCGTCAATCGGCCCCGCGGGCGAGCGCCTGGTCCGCTATGCCACCATCTCGCACGACGGTCGCCATGCCGGCCGCGGCGGCAGCGGGGCGGTGCTGGGCGCCAAGAACATCAAGGCGATCGCGGTGAAGGGCACGCAGCGTGCCGAGTGGGCGCATCCGCACGAGCTGACGGCAATCAGCAAGGACTTGTCGCAGCGATCGTTCGGTCCCGCCACGGCGAAGTACCGCGAGCTCGGGACGGCCACCAATCTGCTGACCTTCAACCGCTTCGGCGCACTGCCGACACGGAACTTCCAGAGCGGGACGTTTGAAGAAGCGGCGAGCCTGTCACCCGAACAGCTGAGCACGACGCGTGCGAAGACCCGCGACAGTTGCGTCGCGTGCACGATCGGCTGCGAGCATCTCTACTCGCTGGGCGAAGGCGCCGTCCGCGTTGAGTATGAGAGCCTGTTCGCGCTCGGATCGTTGTGCGGAGTGGGCGACGCCGACGCGGTGTTGCGGGCGTCACAGCGCTGCGACGAGCTCGGCCTCGATACCATCAGCACGGGAGGGACGATTGCGTTTGCCATGGAATGCGTCGAGCGGGGATGGCTCGACGAGCCGTGGTTGACGTTCGGCAGCGGCGATGCGCTGCGGCACGCGATCGAGCTGATTGGATCACGCCACGGGCTTGGCGATCTGCTGGCCGGCGGCAGCCGGCGCGCGGCTCACGCGATCGGTCACAACAGCATTGCGATTGCGCCGCAGGTCAAGGGCCTCGAGATGCCCGGCTACGAGCCGAGGGCGCTGCAGACGATGGCGCTCGGGTTCGCCGTGGGCGCGCGCGGCGCCGACCACAATCGCAGCGGCGCCTACGAGGTCGACTTCTCGAACAAGGTCGATCGCCGCCACGTGACGCTGGACGCCGTTCGTCATGCGATCGACACCGAAGATCGGGCGGCGCTGATGGACTCGCTGATTATCTGCAAGTTCCTGCGCGGCGTGTTCGACGATTTCCACGTCGAGGCGGCCGCGATGCTCCGCAGCGTCACCGGCTGGGACGTGACCGCAGCCGAGCTGCGCGACACCGCCGTGCGCATCGTCGCCGCCAAGCGGCAGTTCAATCTGCTCGCCGGATGGACGGTCGCGGAAGATACGCTGCCCGATCGGTTTCTCAACACGCCGCTGCCCAACGATGCGGCGGCGAGCCTCAGCCTCGAGCGGCTCGACGCCCTCGTGGAGGAATACCACCGCCAGCGCGGATCGTAGGGGCGGGTCTTTAGACCCGCCCAAGGTGGTCTCTAGACCTGCCCGAGCGCCAACGCCGCAAGGTAGTCCTCGTGCGTGTTGAGGTTCCGTAATGTTCGAAGCTCCGGATCGACGACGGTCATTTCCGCCGTCTGCACGCGGCGCGTGCGCACGGCATCAAACAGGAACGCCGGCCGCAACCGGTCATTCGCGAGGAGCGATTCGACGTGCGGGAGCGTGGTGCGACGGTAGACCGCCGAGAGGGGATGGGCGAAGCCGTCAACTTCCATGACCGCGATGTCGTGGTCGCCCAGCAGTTCGATCATCCGCTCAACGAATGCGGGTACCAGCAATGGCACGTCGCAGCTCGTCACGTAGGCCGCATCGACGGACTGCGGGAGCGCTTTCAACCCGGCGCGCAATCCTTCCAGCGGTCCCCGCGCCTCGCGCTCATCGCGTGTAACCGTGATCGCATCCGGCAGTGCCGGCACCGCCTGCCCCTGGGCCGCGACCACAACGATGGGGGAGACGACGGTGCCGAGCAGTCGCACCACCCGCTGCAGCATGGTCTCGGAGCCGAAGGGCAGCGTGGCTTTGGGCACGCCCATCCGGCTCGACTTTCCCCCGCACAATACGATGCCGCCGGTGGTCACGGAGTCATTCTAAGGTGTGTCGCCGTGAGTAGGAGTCTTAGTTGAAGCACCACAATGCGCGAAGCTCCGTCGGCGTGATAGCGGTGGTCATAGGCACGACCGCGATCCGGAGGCACGGGCCCCTGTCCTTCCAGGTTCAGTCGGGAGTATCCTTGCGTGAGGGAGCCCAGTATGAAGGTCAGCGCGGTGATTGAGCGCGATGCGCATGGTTATTTCGCCTACTGCCCGGAGTTGAAGGGCTGCCACACGCAGGGCGCGACGCTCGACGAGGTGCTGGCGCGTTTACGCGAGGCGGTGGATCTCTACGTCGAAACGCTGTCGGCCGACGAACGAGCCGCCCTGTCGACCAAGGACGTCGTGACCACGACCATCGACATTCGTGTCGCCTAAGCTGCCTCGACTGACGGCTGCCGAAGCGGAGGCGTTGTTGCTGCAAGCGGGCTTTGTCTTGGCGCGATCGAAGGGGAGCCACCGCATTTACGTGCGGGGTCCCCAGCGGGTCGTCATTCCTTTCCATTCCGGCGAAGTGCTCCATCCCAAGATCGTGAAGGAAGTGTTCGCCGCAATAGGCGCCACAGCCTAGTACGGGTCGTCTGCTCCGGGGTACGGAGCGGAGGGTGCCGGCGTCTGATGTGGTATACGGGTGCCATGCGGAAATGTCTCGCCGTCCTTGCTCTGAGCGTCAGCCTCGTCTCGCCGCTCGCCGGCCAGGCGCCCCAAACGCGCGAACAGATCGAAGCCTTCATGCGGACCGCGAAGGTCGTGGCCGATCGCAGCACGCCGAGCGGCGTCACCCGGCCGTCACGTCTGACGCTGTCGGACGGCACGTATAAGCACGACGCGGTGTTCCAGCCGATCGACGAGCGCAAGCACCTGTTCACGCCGGACTCCGGCAAGCCGGAGATGAATTTCGTGGACTCCTGGAAGTACAACATCGCGGCCGTGCGGATCGCCGAGCTCGTCGGGCTGGCGGACATGATGCCCCCGACGATCGAGTACCGCCACGCCGGCAAGACCGGCGCGCTGGCGTGGTGGATGGATAACCTGATGAACGAGGGGGAGCGGCTGAAGAAGAAGATCGGGCCGCCGAACCCGGCGGCATGGAACAACGACATGTATCGGCAGCGTGTGTTCATGGAGTTGGTCCGGGACAATGACCGCAACCTCACCAACGTCCTGATCTCGCCGGAGTGGCGGATCATCATGATCGATTTCACGCGCGCGTTTCGTTTGCAAGACACCATTCGGCCGCTCGAGCTCGAGCGGGCGGACCGGGCGTTGCTAGCCAGGATGGCAGGGCTGACGGTTGATGCCGTGACGACCGCCACGAAAGGCTATCTGACTTCCAGCGAAGTCAACGCCGTGATGAAGCGGCGAGATCTGATCATCTCCCATTATCAGAAGCTCGCTGAGAAGCTCGGCGAAGGCAAGGTGCTCTATTAATTCAAGGTGCCAATGGTGCCAATGGTGCCTACGGTGCCAAGGGTGCCAAGGGTGCCAAAGGG
>JANOZI010000775.1:0-3063 GCA_031429375.1 Acidobacteriota bacterium
TGCGTCGGGACGTTTGCAGGGCCAGGCATCGAGATGGCTGCACCGCTCGGTCGGCGCAATGCGCGGCAGCAACGCGGGCGCGGGCTTGAAGCCGGTGTCGCGCATGCCGAGCGGCTCGAACACGGCGCGCCGTGTATAGGCGTCGAGCGACTGCCCCGTGATTCTCGCCACGATGTCGCCGAGCACGAAGAAGTTGATGTCGCTGTAGACGAACTGCTCGCCCGGCGCCGATGTCGGCACTTCGTCCTTAGCGAGCTCGATCGCGGCGTCGTAGCCGTCCCATGTATCGCCCAGGTCGACATCGGGCCGCAGACCCGAGACGTGCGTCAGCAGGTGGCGAATCGTGATGCCGCCCTTGCCATACCGCTCGAACCCGGGCAGGTGGGCGGCCACCGGGTCATTCAATCGCAGGCGTCCCTGCTCGACAAGCGTCATCACGGCCGTGGTGGTGGCGATGACCTTGGTTAACGACGCGAGGTCGAAGATCGTATCTACGGTCATAGCCTCTCGAGCGGGAACCGTGGCGCGGAAGCCGTAGGCCTTTTCGTAAACTGTTTGATCGCCGCGGCCGACGACGACGATCGCTCCAGGTAACTGGCCAGCCGCGATGGCCTGTTCGACCAGTTCATCGATGCCGCTCAGCCTGGCGGCATCGACCATGGAATCAGGCCTGGAACCGGCAGTGGGCGCCTGCTGGCCGAAAGACACCGAAGGGGCAAGGACGGCCAAGAGCAAGGCCAGTAGCGTCAAAACCATGGGGACTAATATACTGAGTCGGTTCTAGTCATTTGAGGGAGATTCAAGCAATGCGTGACTCGAAGACGTTCTTTTCGGCGGCGGCCCTGATCGTGGCGCTCGTGGTGTCGGCGGTTCCGGCCTCGGCGCAAATCGGCCGCATCGGCGGCACCATCAAGGACCCCAACCAGCAGCCCCTGAAGGGCGCCACCGTGACTGCCGAGAACCCGGCCGCGTCGCCGTCGTCGTTTACCGCGACCACCGACGACAAGGGCCGCTACTCGATCATCGGCCTCAAGTCTGGTCCGTGGAAGATCACGGCCAGCGCTCCGGGCTTTGCCCCGTCATCCGGCAGCGTTGCAGTGAGGACGGTCGGGGCCCCGATGCCTCCGGTTGATTTCGTGCTCGCGCCCGGCGCCACCGGCCCGGCCGGCGCGCTCGCCGGCGTCAACACCAAGGAGCTGCAGGCCGAGATCCAGAAAGCCATGGACCTCGCCAATGCCCAGCAGTACGACGCGGCGATCGCGGCGTATCAGGCCATTCTCACGAAGACGCCCGCGCTCACGATGATCAACGGCCAGATCGCCCAGGTCCAGCGCCTCCAGAAGAAGTACGACGATGCGATTGCGTCGTATCAGAAGGTGCTTACGGCCGACCCGGCCAACGACAAGTCGAAGATCGAGATCGGCATGACCTATCTCGAAAAGGGCGACTTCGCGAACGCCGAGAAGTCGTTGTTGGAAGTGGCATCGTCGACCAGCGCGAACCGCGAAGTCTTCTACAACCTCGGCGAGGTGAAGTTCGCAAAAGGCGAGACCGACGAGGCCGTGAAGTACTACCAGCGCGCCGTCGACATGGATGCCGCCTGGGGCAAGCCGCTCTTCAAGATCGGCCTCGCCAAGCTGCAGAAGGCGGACATGGCCGGCGCGCTCGAGATCATGCAGAAGGTCATCGCGGTCGATCCGACCTCGGCGGAAGCCGCGCAGGCCAAGGCGCTGATCGAGCAGTTGAAAAAGGGGTAGGGATTACTGCTTACGCTTCTCCGCTTCGGCAATGAGCTGCTCGATGTTGGGGTAAGAAGGCTCGATCGATCGGGCCTTCTTCCACATTTCCACCGCCTCCGCAAACCGGCCCTCCCGGGCCGACAGCACGCCCTTGATCACCCACGGAAACGCATACTGCGGCTGCACCGCGACCGCCTTGTCGAGCGCGTCGCGGGCCTGCAGCGTGTTGCCGCGTTCGGCCTCGAGCCAGCCCTTGGCGGCGTGGTTCGAGGCGACATCCGGGAACATGTCGAGGCTGAGGATGTACTCTTCCTGCGCGCGGCGCAGCGCCTGGCCGGCGTTGCCCGGCAGCTCGACGATGCCGAACGACACGAGCACTTCGGCGGCGCGGGCGCGGACCACGCGCGTTTGATCGACGAGGCGCGCCAGCACCGGGCCCAGCGCGCGCTCGCGATCGCCGATCGTGCCGAGCGCCTTCAACGCCGCGGCACGCACCACGGGCTCGGGATCGTCGGCGGCGCCGATCAGCGAATTAACGATCGCGGGAGTAACCCGAGCAGCGGCCGAGGGTCCGTTGTAGGGCACCCCTTTACGGGGTGCCTCAGGGACCGCGCCGGAAGCCGTAGCAAACGCGGTCTGTGCCTGCATCGATCCGCTCCGTTGCGTGCCGTCCGAGCGGCCTTCGGAAATCAACCGCGCGATGAATTCCGCTGCGCTCGCGCGCACCAACATTCCCTGCGATCGATCCACGGCCAGCCGCGCGAGCCCCGGCAATGTTGTGGGGTCGCCCGAACCGGCGCGATACATCGTGTCGGCCAGCGCCACGGCCTTGTTGCGCCGCTCGCCGTCGTCGCCCCACCATTCATTCATCTGTTTCGCCGCCCATTCAGGCGACTTGCCGTCGTGGCACGTAGTGCATGCGTTGGGCACGCCGAACTGCGCCGTGTTCTCCGGCACCGGCGGCTGGAAGGTGTGATCGCGCCGGCGGATCAACAACCGCCAGTTGACGTCACTCATGTGACAACTGATACAGCGGCTGCCCGCTGAGTCGGGCGCGTGGAAGGTGTGACCGGAAAGTCCGGCGCCCGTGAACGAGGCTTCCACCCCAGGGCGGGTGCCGCCCTGGGGGCCCGGTTGGGGCTTTGGGCTTGAGGCTTCCACCACAGGCTTGGGCGTGGTGTGACACTGCGTGCACAGCGAGTCGCCGGTGCGGCCCTGGTTGATGTTCACCTTCAACGAGAAGTCGTTTCGCGATCCATGGGCGACGTGGCAATTGGTGCACGCGATCGCGCCCGCCTTGAAGCAGCCGCTCAGCGTGAGCGCC
>JANOZI010000776.1:0-4867 GCA_031429375.1 Acidobacteriota bacterium
GCCGACAAACGCGCGACCGGGCACGAACGGCGCCAGCGGCGTGGCGGTGTTGGCTTCGACCGTCTGCCCCACGCGGGTGCGGCTGTAGCCGACGCGATAGGCGGCGAGGGTGCGGTCGGTCAGTACCTGCCGGTACTCGCCGGTGAAAAACTGGTTGCGCGACACGAAGTACCGTGGGAACTGGGGGTAGTCGGTCGGCAGGTATTGATCGGCGTCGTCCAGCGTGTAGCGCGCGAAGAATTGGTCGCCGCGCCCGCCGATGTAGTCGACACGACCCTGTGCAAAGTGCTGGTCGAGGCGCTGATCGAACCGGAAGTTGTACAGCGCCGTGCCGTCGCCCAGGGCGGATCCGTTGGCGCGCGGATATTCCGCCAGGTATGGCGCGACGCCGGGGTTGACGCCAACGTCGACGAGCGCAGCGGGATTGGCCGGATCGGGCAGCCGTCCCGCACGCGCGTTGTCGTCGGGCACCGTGGACGTGATGGTGCGGCCCAGATTCTCCTTGAGCGCTTCATAACCCATGAAGAAGAACAGGCGATCGCGCTTGATCGGTCCGCCGGCCGCGCCGCCAAACTGGTTCCGCGTGAAGGGCGGCTTGCCGGCGACGTCGAAGTAGTTTTTAGCGTCCATCGCATCGTTGCGATGGAACTCGTACGCGCTCCCGCGCAACTGGTTGCTGCCCGCCTTGGTCAGCACGTTGATCTGGCCGCCGCTCATGCGTCCGAACTCGGCGCCGTACGCGTTGGTCTCGACGCGAAATTCCTGCACGGTCTCGATGCCAAGCGACGTGCCGGCGGCGCTGCCGGCCGGGCCATTGGTCATGTCGTTCAGCAGCGTGCCATCCAGCAGGTACACGTTCGAGCGCGGATCCTGGCCGTTGACGCTCATGCCGAGGCCGTGCGCGACGACCGAGCCGCCGTCGCGATGGGGATAGGCGACCACGCCGGGCTGCAGGAGCGCGAGGTCGGTATAGTTGCGGCCGTTCAGCGGCAGGTCCTCGATCGCCTGCGCCGCCACCAGGTAACTCAGCTCACCGGACCGGGTATTGACCGCCGACGCATCGGCCCGCACCGTGACGGTTTCGGCCACGGCGCCGACGTTCAAGGTCAGATCGACGACCGCGGTTTGGGCGAGCGTCAGCGTGATGCCCGTCCGCTGAAGCGGGCGGAAGCCGGACAAGTCCGCGCGAACCTCGTACGACCCAGGCGTCAGCGACGCCAGCGTGTAACGACCCTGCGCGTCGGAGACGGCGCTGCGTTGCAGGCCCGTTTGTGTGTGTGTGGCGGTAAGGGTTGCGCCAGGCAGCACGCCGCCGCTGCCATCCAGCACCCGCCCGGTCAGCGTGGCGGTGGTCTGGGCGGCAGCGGCCTCGGGCAGAGACAGGATCGAGAGAAGTGCGACGACGACATAACGCATCTACTGATATTACGAAACCTCGTCCCTTCAGTGCTTATTCAATCGGTCTGGAACCTGGTGCGCCTCCTCGTCGCCGGGGAACTGGTATTCGGTCAGAACGCGCGGGCCCATGGGATCACGCGCGGTCGTCACGGTGAACTTTTCCGGGCCTTTGTCCCAGCGCGGTTTGCAATGGAACGCGACGATCTCTTCGGCCGGGCCCTGTCCCGGGACGAATCGATACACATCCGTGCACGGTTCACCCCTTGCCATTCGTGCATCGTCGTGCAGGAACATCACCGGGCCCGAGACGAAGACCCCGGCGATCGATGTCGGCTCGGCCAGGTAGACGATGGCCCATTTCTGGCCCGGGGCCGTGGCGGCCTTCGTGATTGCGACGCCGACGACCAGGCTCGCACAAATAGCGAGGGTTGCGACGAGAGCTCGTGACTGCAAATTACACCTCCTGAGGCTCAACGGGTTTTCGTTTCGCCGGTGACGCTAGCGATCTTTTGGCAGTCCATGAGCGGCGGTCTCGCCCGCAAACTGGAACTCGAGGAACTGCTGCATGCCGTCGCCGATCGACGCCAACACAACCTGGTGCTGGTGTGCGTTATCGCGTTCGAGGTGGATACAGTTGAACTCCACGACCGGCAGCCTTTGGTCGTCGTACGCGTAGACGCGCGTGCACGGCTCGCCTCGCGCCATCCGGTCGTTGTCGTGCTCGATGACATAACGGCCTTGCAGGATGTGCCTGCCGGCCATCACGGGACGCTGGAACCACACGTAGACGGCCTGGCGCACAGGCGCCACCGCCGGGACAATGGCTTCGGCGCTGGTCTTCGACGCCATGACATGGTCCTTGCAGCACGGCATGTCGCAGCACGCCTTGTCCATTTTTTCATCACAGCAAGCACTAGTGGCCGCGGCCGCCGGTGACGCGAGCAACAACAATCCTGCGAGCCCGATGAGAGCGAAGTTTCTGAAATGCATGAATGACCTCCGGTCGGAGATCATCTGAAGCGAGAAGCGTGCCCGCTGTGGATGAAGGAATCAGGCCTGATTCGGCCACTGTGATCCCTCGAGGGGGAGATATTCCCCTGTGCTGCGAACTACTTCTCGATTCTCCTGAGATAGCGGTAGAGCCCCGCGTTCAGCAGGAAGCAAATCAGGCTGGCGAGCGCCGCCGGCCAGATCACCGCCTCGTCTCCACCGAGATACGCATTCATCGTCGCCGTCAGCAGCCACAGCTGCAGCACCACGAGCATCAGGACGAAGGCCAGCATGCCGGAGACGATCGGCATGCGCTGGTCGCGCGTGAACCGGGGAGTCGGCGCGCCCATGTCAGGAGGTCCTGGTTTCGACGCCGGTGGCATAAATGTCGTCGCCACGAATTTCGAGCAGGATGCGCGGCAGCGGGCGCGGCGGCGGCCCGGCGAGCTGCCGGCCGGTGCGCAGATCGAACACGCCCTCATGACAGGGGCAATGGATCACCCCCTGCTCAGGACGCGGGATCACCGCGCACGACAGGTGCGTGCACTTCTGGCTGTAAGCGACGAATTCCGATTCCGACAGCCTGATCAGCACGCACGAATCGTGCTGCGCCGGATAATCGAACACCAGTGTCGCGCCGACTGCGAGATCGGCGGTCGAGGCAATGCGGCGCATCTCGGCCAGGCCCTGGCGCTTGCGCCGCCAGTTCTGGCCGGCGATCCAGAACTGTCCCACCGTAAAGGCGAGGCTCGTCAGCGTGAGGAACTTCACGAAGTCGCGCCGTTCGACGTACTGATCCTGCGGCCAGTCGATCGGGAAGTCCTGCCGCCACGCCGGCTGTTGCGGCAGCGGCCGGCCGTCGGGAGGCAGGCTCAGCACTTCGGGATCGGGTTCTACAGGCGTCATGACAACTCCACCTCCGCAAATGGATCCGGGCCGGCCATCCTGAGCGACAGCGATCGGGCCGGTGGCCGCTCGTCCATGGCTGACGTGACATCGAGGTGTGGCGCGAGTCCCGCCACGCCGCGCGGCGTCATGACGAAGACGCGTGTGCTGATCACCTGGCCGCCGAACTGGAAGCGATTGATCGGCGTCGACTGCGGGCGCAGCCGCTCGATGTCTTCGTGGCTGCCGTAAAACAGCGCCTGGCTCGGGCACACCGTGGCGCACATCGGCTTCTTTCCAGCACTGGTCCGGTCGTAACACATGTCGCACTTCATCATGATCTTGCGGTCTTCGTAGACTTCGGGCACGCCGAACGGGCAGGCCACGACGCAGTTGCCGCAGGCGATGCAGCGCGGCTTGCGCGCGGATTGCACCACGCCGTCGGCGGTGCGTTTGATCGCATCGGCCGGGCACACTTCGGCGCACGTCGGCTGATCGCAGTGCATGCACACCACCGGCACGGTCTGGATGCTGCTGGTGCGGTCGACATACTCGAGGTGAATCATCGAGTCGCCGCGGTGCGTATCGCACTCGCTGCACGCCTGCACACAGGCCTGGCAGCCGATGCAGCGGCTCGGGTCGATGAAAAAGTGCAAGTGGCTGGGCTTGGCCATTTATTGCTGCGGCTCCAGCCACGTTTCGTAATCGGGCGGCCCCGAGGCTTTGCGAAGACGGCAGCCGCACACCTTGTATTGCGGGATCTTGCTGATCGGATCCTGCGCGGCCACGGTCAATTGGTTCACGCTCTTCTTGCCGGCCCAGTGGTACGGAATGAAGATGGTGTCGGGCCGGATGGTCGTGACCACCATTGCCCGCGCCGTGATCGATCCACGGCGCGTTTCGGCGGTGACCCAGTCGCGATCGGCAATCCCCAGCTTTGTTGCCAGCCGCGGGTGCAGCTCGACGCGCGGCTCGGGATACTGCTTCACCAGTGGACCGATCCGGCGCGTCTGCGTGCCCGACAGAAACTGGCTCACGACGCGGCCGGTCGTCAGGAACACCGGGTAGTCGTCGCTGATGTCATCCACCGGCACGCGGTAGTCCGCGACGTTGAAGCGGGCCTTGCCGTCGGGAAAGTAAAACGGCCCGGCGCCTTTGGCGATCGGGTTATAGCTGCCTGGCTCGAACAGGCGCGGAGTGCCCGGGTGGTCGGCGATCGGCTCGCCGGTTCTGGGATCCTCGGCGTAGCACGGCCAGAACACCCCCATCTCTCTCTCGACTTTTTCATAGGTGACGCCAGAGTAATCCGCGACGCCGCCCTTGCTCGCGACGCGGAGCTCTTCGAAGATCGCGCGCGGATCGGCGAACGTAAATCCTTTCGGCCGCCCGAGCGCCGCCGCGATGTCCTGGATGATGCGCCAGTCCTGCCGCGCCTCGCCCGGACAGTCCACCGCTTTGTTGATCTTGATGATGCGGCCCTCGACCTGCGTCACCGTGCCTTCGTCTTCTTCCTGCAGGCTGCCCGGCAGCACGATATCGGCGTGGTGCGCCGTATCGTTGAGGAAGAAGTCGATGGCAACGTAGAACTCCAGCT
>JANOZI010000777.1:0-8479 GCA_031429375.1 Acidobacteriota bacterium
CGACAACATCGTGTGGGGCAACGCCGGCGCCGACAACATCGTGTGGGGCAACGACTGCGCCGGTGCCGACTGCGACAACGTCATCTGGGGCAACAGCATCGACGACAACATCGTGTGGGGCAATGCCGAGGGCATCGACAACATCGTGTGGGGTAATGCCATCGCCGGTGACGGTGCCGTGTGGGGTAGCAGCGACGTAGGCGAGAACACCTCCTGGGGCAACAGCGCCGGCGACGGAGAAGACTACGGCGACGACACTGCCGAGATCGACGCATTCGATCCGAGCGTGTGGGAAGACCTCTTCGATGTGCCGTCGTTGACGACGGCTCCGGCAACGACCACGACGGCCGCAACAACGACGGTCATCGCGCCACTGACAACTTCTTATGTTCTGGGCGGAGGGGTGCAGTAATGGAAAAGATGCCCTTTCAACCCAATCTGGAGAGAGCCACGACCATGGTTAGCACTATGACTGCCCCCACCCGGCCGTCCTCAACCGTAACGCCGTCCTCAACGGTAACCACGTCCAACTGGACGTCTGGCCTGCCGGTGATGGCCGGTTCGACGTTCACGCTCCGTGAGCTGCGCCTTGAAGACGCCGCATCGCTGCTGGCGATGCTCACGACCGAAGAAGTGTCGCGATTCATCTCACCGCCGCCGACGACGGTGCAGGGTTTCGAGCGCTTCATCGCGTGGACCCATCGCGAACGCCAGGCCGGTAACTATGCCTGCTTCGCGGTCGTGCCCAACGGCTGCGAAGCAGCCGTCGGCATCTTCCAGGTCCGTTCCATCGAGCCCGGCTTCGGCACTGCCGAGTGGGGCTTCGCGATGGGTTCGGAATTCTGGGGCACGGGCGTATTCGCCGAAGGCGCCCGCCTCGTCCTCGACTTCGCGTTCGATGTCGTCGGTGCGAACCGGCTCGAAGCGCGAGCCGCCGTGGCGAACGGCCGCGGCAACGGCGCGCTGCGGAAGATCGGCGCCGTGCAGGAAGGCCTGCTCCGCCGCTCGTTCCAACGCAACGGCGTCTATCACGATCAGGTGTTGTGGGGAATTTGTGCGGACGACTGGCGCATGCAGCGCATGTCACAGCAGTCGCCGCGCGTTATCCACTAAGCCTTCGGGCTCGGCGGGCGGGCTTCGTGAGAGCGAAGCTCGCTCGCCCAGGGCCATCAAGCTTCGTCCCGTCGGGTAATACGTTGGGCCCGGACATTTACAGGGGTGTCCGGGCCCCTTTTTTTGTTTACGACTTTAAAGAACTGTTGAACAGCTTTTGATATTTGATGGTATTGTTTAGCCCTTGCGATTGCTTTGGAAGGTGACTGGTTAATGGAAAAGATGCCCTTTCAGCCCGGGATGGAACGCGGAGCCAGGAAGGCTTCGGCCGAACCTTCGGTAGTCTCGAGCGATTGGCGTTCGGCTCTGCCGGTGCTGGCCGGCTCGAATTTTTCGCTTCGCGAGCTTCGCGTCGAGGACGCCGCGTCACTGTTCGCGATGCTGACGACCGAGGAAGTCGCGCGCTTCATCTCGCCGCCGCCGACCACGGTTGAGGGCTTCGAGAAGTTCATTCAGTGGGCGCAGCAGGAGCGCGCGGAAGGCAACTATGCGTGCTATGCCGTCGTCCCTCACGGGGTCGACGCCGCCATCGGCATCTTCCAGGTCCGCACGCTCGAACCGGGCTTCGCGATGGCCGAATGGGGCTTTGCGCTCGGCTCGCAGTTCTGGGGCACCAACCTCTTCGCCGAAGGGGCGTGGCTGATTCTCGGTTTCACCTTCGAAACGATCGGCGTCCGGCGCCTCGAGGCGCGCGCCGCCATCGGCAACGCGCGCGGCAACGGCGCACTCCGAAAGGTTGGCGCCGTTCAAGAGGGCGTGCTGCGGCGCTCGTTCTTCCGTCACGGCATCCACCACGACCAGATGCTGTGGTCGATTCTCGCAGAGGACTGGACCGACCGGCTCTCTCGTGAAGGGCCAGCCAGGCACTGACCCTTCGACTCTGCTGGCTTCGCAAGCGAAGCCAGCCTCCGCTCACAGGGCAAGCCCCTTTCGACTCGCGGCAGGATCTACACTTGAGGCGTCGTGGCATCTCCCGCCTGGCGCACCGTCCCTCTTGACCGCGGCGACGACGGTGTCCGCGTCGATCGCGTCCTGCTGCGGCACTTGCGCGACGAGCGGGTATCGCGCAATCAAATCCAGAAGTGGATCGAGGCCGGCGATGTGCTCGTCAACGGCGCCCCGGCCGCCCGCGCCGCCTGGCGGATGAGGGCCGGCGACGCGCTGGCCGTGCGGTTCGAAGCCCGTCCACCAAAATCGCGGCCGGCCCCGGAATCGATCCCATTGGACGTGCTGTACGAGGACGGCGACATGCTGGCGATCAACAAGCCGGCGGGCCTCGTGGTCCATCCGTCCTATAAGAATGCCCGCGGCACGCTGATGAACGGAGTGCTGGCGCTCGCGCGCGAGTGGCCGGCCGGTTCAAAACCGGGTTTGCTCGGGCGGCTCGACAAGCACACATCAGGTGTGGTCCTCATCACCAAGAGCGGGCGGGTCCACGCTGCGCTTCAGCGCGCGGCGGACGCACGGCGTGTCGATAAGGATTACCTCGCGGTCGTATGGGGTAAGCCCTCGCCCGCCAGGGGGACCATCGACCTCGCGCTCGATCGGGACCCGTGGGACCGCCGCCGCATCACCGTGACCGACCGCGGCGGCCAGCCGTCGGTGACTCGATACGAACGAATCGCGACTGCAATGTGTGGGGACAAACCTTCAGGTTTGTCCTTCTCACTGGTGCGCTTGCGACTCATCACCGGGCGCACGCACCAGATTCGCGTCCACCTGGCGGCGAAGGGCTGGCCAATCGTCGGTGACTCCGTGTACGGGCACAACACCTCCGCCTTCGGCGGCGGCGATACCGCCCAGATCGCACGCGCGTTCCCTCGTCAGGCGTTGCATGCATGGCAGCTCGCGTTGAGACACCCGGCGAGCGGCAAGCCAGTCTCGATCGTGGCGCCGCTTCCGCAGGACTTACGGGAGCTCTTGAGGGCGCTCGGATTGGCCGACCATATAATCGAGTAATGCATTACACAGAAACACTGAAACTCGGAAGCACGGAAATACTTTTCTTCGGATCCAAAGAAAGAGAGCCCAATGTTTCTGTGTTTCTGTGCTTCTGTGTTTCTGTGTGAGGCATTTGGTTTGTCCCCTGCCTGAGCTTACAAATGACATCTCCAGCCATCACCCGCGTCCGCGCTGCGCTGGATCGGCAACCGCGCATTCCACTCGCCGCACTGCCGACGCCCATTCACGATGCCACGCGGTTGCGCGAGGCGCTCGGCGGGCCGTCGCGGTGCCCTCGTGTGCTGATCAAGCGCGACGACCTGACCGCGCTCGGCCTTGGCGGCAACAAGGCACGCAAGCTGGAGTACCTCGTCGCCGACGCATTGTCACAGGGCGCGACGACGCTGATTACGACCGGCGCCGTGCAATCCAATCACGCGCGCATGACGGCCGCGGCCGCGTGCGTGGCGGGCATGCGATGCGTGCTGGT
Source organism: Acidobacteriota bacterium (assembly GCA_031429375.1). Classification (GTDB taxonomy): domain Bacteria; phylum Acidobacteriota; class Vicinamibacteria; order Vicinamibacterales; family UBA2999; genus 12-FULL-67-14b. Next base: position 3,545 of record JANOZI010000777.1, read on the forward strand.
GCTCACGACCACGGTTGATGCGCCGGCGCTCTCGGGCAACCTCCTGCTCGATCGGCTCTACGGCGCGACCGTGCGGCTGGTGCCGTCGGTCGATCCGATGCTGGCCGTCGGACAGGATGAAGCCGTCGTGGCGGAGGTCGTCGCCGAGGAGAAGGCCGCAGGCCGGCAGCCCTATGTGATCCCGGTCGGCGGATCGAGCGGTGTCGGCGTGCTTGGGTATGTGGGCGGAACGGCGGAGCTCGTGGATCAACTGGCCGCCATGGCTGCAACGCCGACCCGCTTGTATTTCGCCAGCGGGTCGCGCGGCACCCAGGCAGGTCTGACGCTCGGCGCGAAATCCTGCGGGGCCTCCTACGACGTCACCGGCGTCGCCGTGAGCGCCGGGGAACCGGAAAAGATCGAGCGCGCCAAACGCATCGCCAACGAAGCGGCCACACGGCTTGGCATTGTCGAGCGAATCGATTTACCCGACCTCGTGACCGATCAGGGTTATATCGGGGAGGGCTACGGCATTCCAACCGCCGCGGGCCTCGAGGCGATCGCGTTGCTGGCTCGCACCGAGGCGATCCTGCTGGACCCCTGCTACACCTCGAAGGGCATGGCGGCACTGATCCAGCACGCGCGAACCGGCGAGATCGCGCCGGCAGACACGGTCGTCTTCCTGCACACCGGCGGCATGCCGGCGTTGTTTACCGATGATTTCGTGAAGGCGTTTGGCGGCCGGCGGTCCGACGCCGCTACTTGATCCAGGCCACCGGGACGCCGGCCACGTCTGCCTGCATCTCGAACAGGCGTTGCGCATCGACGGCGAGGCGCAATTCCTCCTGGACGCGTTTGATCATTACGTCGGTCCGGGCCTGCTCGCGCGGATCCGTTGCGGGCGTTGCTCCGGTAAAGGCATCGACCCCCTTCTGCGCCTTTGCCAGTCGGTTGCGAATCTCTCCGGCGCGCCAACGCCAGGCCGCTTCGTCTTCCTTGGGCTTGGCCACCTGAGCCGGCGCTTCCACGGCGGCGCCGGCGTTGGCGTCGGACGGAGCCGTTGACGGCGTGGTGGTTGACGAAGGCGCGGCAGACGGGTCGACGCTGACGGGCGGCGCCGTGATATCAGCCTTCAATTCGGCGTTCGAATATGTCTTGGCCGGCTTGGAAACTGCGGTGCGGCGCAGCTCTTCGCGTTTGGCGACGTCGCCCAGCGATTGAGCCGACGCTGGCGACGCATTGACGGCCAATACCGCAATCGCGACCGAAAACAAGATCGTTGCTCTCATCACTGGCTCTCCATCCAGCCGGAAACGGCGTTCTGATACGTGGTGCTACCAGGCGTGAAGATCGGCGTGTTGATCGGTTGGAACGAGCCATTGTAGGTAATCTTCACGTTGCCGGAAATCGAGTTGGCGGTCGCTACGGTGGAAAGTGTACCCGTCGTGATGTTCTGAACGATGACCTGGCCTTGCAGTTCCGGGTTGCCCGAGATCTGAATCTGCTCGCGGACAAGGCTCTTACCTTCCACCGAAGTCACATCGTCGATATCGGCGGCGCCGGCCAGCTTGAGATCGCCATCGGTGACAAACTGAAGGTAACCCGGGTTGGCCGGATCCTTGGGCGCGGGCAACGATAAAAACGGGCTTCCGGTCACGGAGATTGAACCCGTGGCGATGATGGCCAGGGCCTTTGGCGATTTCGCTGAACCAGGGCTGCCGGAGATCGATACCGTCCCCGCGACATAGAAGGTACCCGTCGGCGCCGTGGTTCCGGAGATTCTCCACTCGGTGCCCACTTTGGTCCAGCCATTACAAAGCGCGCCACAGGCGGCACCGGTTTCCGACCCGACGTGCATGGTGCCATCCGCGTTCAGGAAGTAATCGGCGTACCCCTTGTAGTCGGCCGCACGAATGTCCGGGACATTGATGCGTGCCTGGTTGCCGGCCTGCTTACCGACCGCGGTGTTGGCGGCGGCGGTCAAGGTGCCGACAGCCGTGAGGGTTCCCATGACTTGTGGTTTGTTTCCACCGCCCGTGACCGTCAGGTTGTTATTCGCGTGAACATTTCCCTGTAAACCTTGAATCAAGAAACTACTACCGTTCATCGTCAGGTCACCATCGACCAGGATCGCCGGGTTCGAGAACGACGGTGCCGAGCTCCCCGGGGTCACCGTGTCTTTCGATTCGAGCAGCCGCGCCACGCGTACCACGGTGCCGCTCGGTCCAAAACCGGTGGCACGGATGATCAGTCGATCGTTGATATTGAGCTTCGGATCGCCGTTCTCGAGCAAGCCGGCCACTTGAGCTGCGGTCAGGTTGGCGGGATAGAGCGAATTGTCGTCGTCGTCGAAAATTTCGATGGTGTAGGAGTATTGAGCGGTGACGCCCAACACCTCGGGCCAGGCCCCGTCGAAGTTTGGAATCATATAACCGATGTTGCCGTCATCGGCAGTATTCGCGACATTGTCGTTGCCGTACAACATGTTTTTGCCGTTGCCCGGGTTGGCCGGGTTGGCCGTGTCGAGAATGGCGGTGACGGCGCGGTTGAGCCCGGCCTCGGCCGCGGCTCGCGCCCCGGCGTAGTACATCTCGTTGCTCGACATCGCGACCTCGACCTGGCTGTTGATGGCCATGCCCGTCGCGAGGCCCGACATGACGGCCAGCAGCAGCAGGACGATGATCAGCGCCACGCCCCGTTCTGACCTGGGATTCAGCGGCAACGTCGTCATATTCCCCTCACTCTCACTTCTGAACTAATGGTCCTCGTCACCGGCAGGCCGGTGGCGGGATCGATGGTCCGGGTGCGGACCGTGATCCGCGTTTCGACGTACCGCACTTGGGCCTCTGAGGCGGTGATCGCGTGGTTGGCGTCATAAAAGACGAACAGGAGATCGTCGATCACCGCGTCGGTGCGGATCGACGCGACGGGGGCGAGATTGTTGTCGTAAAACACGATCGCGCGATTCCCTGCGTCGTAAGAAATCGTGACGTCTTCGTTGGCCTGATCGCAGGTCCCGGCGACGGCGCCGCCGATCAACCCGTCGGGAGGGTTCGCATCGGTCTGAAGGCGGATGTCGTTGTTTTCGCCGTCGGCGTTGGGATCGAAGCGGATCGCCTGAACGGCGAGAGGCGCCGGGCCCGGCGCGCCTGGACAATTGGTGCCCAACGCGGTGGCTGCCGGGAAAGGGTTGTTGCCGGCAGTGCGCAGCAGCTTGCCGATCCATTCGAGGGCGTAGCGGCCCTCCTGTTCGGCCGCGGCCGCTTCGACCTGGCGCCGGTAGCCGTTCTGAACCTGCGACGTGAGCGCCACGGCGCCGCCGAGCACCATCATCGACACCACCGTTGCCACCAGCAACTCGACGAGGGTGAAGCCGCGTTCGTGGTTCGCGTCCGTTTGGGTTCGCAGCACAGAAGTCATGGTCATATCCGCCGGATAATCGAAATCATTTCGAACGTCGCGGTCGTGCGGTTGTCGGGATTCGTCGGGATTATGCGAATCGTGATTTGCCGCATTCGGGTGGTGAGGCCATCAGGTCCGTTCCCAATTACCCAACGGCGGATATATGGCAGCGCGTTGCCGGCGCCGTCTACCGGCGTGTCGAAATGATTGGCAACGTTGGCTGTGAGCGAGCCGCCGGGCTGGACGGTCAACGCGGTGTCGAAATGGAGCACGCTCAGCTGGTCCAGCTTGTCCTGCGCCAGGCGGACGGTCGCGGTTTCATTGCGGCCAAGTTGCTGCATTCGAAGGCTGATGGCCAGCAGTTCCGCGAGCGACACCAGGCCGATGGTGAGGATCACCATCGCCACCAGCGACTCGACGAGCGTAAAGCCGCGCTCGTCAGAAGGTCGAGAAGGTGATCTGGCCGGTTGCGCTGATGGTAAGTGTTCGTTGACGTGCGCCATAAGTTACCGTAATGACTTGAGGAATAACTCCGGTTGACGTGTAGATGCCGCGGCTGTTGACCGTGAGCGTGTTGACGGCACCGAAACTGACCGCGGGCGGCATCGAGAATATGCCGCTGTCAAGCAGAGTGCCGCCTGTCACGACGGTCGTGGCACAGCGATTGGCGTTGTTGATCGTTGCGTCCACGACGAGAACCCGGTACTGCCCTGCGGCCGGACAATCGAAGCGCACTTGAAAGCTTCGGTTCTTGCTGATCGCCTTCAGCCGCGCCTGACGAATCTGGGAGCCGATCGTTTCAGAGGCGGTCCAGATCCGGTTGCGTGCCGACGACTCGACGAACACCGGAACGGCGACCGCGGCGAGAATGCCGGAGATGCCGAGGGCGATCATCAATTCGATCAGCGTGAAACCGCGATTGGAGCGCATGCCCCATGAGATAGCAAGAGCCAGACCATTGGTTGCGGAGCCTGCTAAATGATTGCGGCTCTTCGTATTGACCCGTACTGAGGGGAAGGGCTGAGGGCACCCTTGTCTCAGGACGGAACATCAGCTTACGAAATGGTAATGGCCGAGATGACTCTAAAGTCGACTTCGCCGGAGCTGCGCGGTCTGGAGCTGCCACCCGTATAATAGTCGGTTCGCATGCGGGCACTCGGCGCGATTGTATTCGTTTGTCTTTTTCTGCCAACGGCGGCGTTTGCCCGTCAGGGTGAAGCTGGCTCCTCTGCGACCGTCCGCGATGAGGAAGGACGCGCCGTTGTGCGCGCAGTTGGCTTGCCGGCGCCGATTCAATTCGACGGACGGCTCGACGAACCGTTCTATCGCGACACGAAGCCCTTCGGCGATTTCATCCAGCAGGAGCCTCACAGTGGCGAGCCCGCCACCGACAAGACCGAAGCGTGGTTGTTCTTCGACGACCGGAACATCTACGTCGGGGTGAGGCTGTGGGAGACGGACTCGACCCGGCGCGTGATGAGCGACATGCGCCGCGATTCGTTCAATCTGTACAACAACGATCACATCGCGGTGATCTTCGACACCTTCAACGAC
>JANOZI010000778.1:0-7701 GCA_031429375.1 Acidobacteriota bacterium
TCCCGATCCTTCCGTACGATGAGGTCGCAGCGACGTGGCACGGTCACGAGCGGGCACGGCTCGATGTTCTTGGCCGACCCGCGCCGTACGTGGATGGGCAAATCGCTGCGATCGCTCACGCCAACGGGCTCGTACTCGTGACCGTCAACGCCAGGGACTTCGCTCGCTTCAAAGAACTCGAAATCGAGAACTGGTCCAAACGGCGCGCTCGGAGTTGATGGACCACGCCGTGACGTCGCAGCGGAACCGTACAATGAGCCCCTCATGAGCGCGACCCGCCGAATCCGACCAGATAACGGGGGGCAGCGTGAGCTCAACTTCCCCCATCGGCGATCACAGCCGTGGCCTCGATCTCGACCTGCGCTTGGGATTCGATCAACCCGCGCACCACCACGACCGACATCGCCGGAAAGTGCCGGCCGATGATCTCTCGATAGCTGGCGCCGATTTCCTGTTGGTGTTGCAAGTAGACCTCGCGGTCGGTGACGTACCAGACGAGACGGGTGATCTGATCAGGACGAGCACCGGCGGCAGCGAGCGCAGAGACGACGTTGGTGAGAGCCTGGCGCACCTGGTCAGGAAACTGGTCGCTGCAGAACTCGGCGGTCGCCGGGTCCCAGCCCACCTGCCCGGCGATGAAGACCACGCGTCCGGCGGCGCTGACGGCGTTGGCGTAGCCAAGGGGACGGGCCCATCCCTCGGGTTGGTGAAACGCCAGGCCACCCGGGGAGGACAAACCTTCCGCCTTCGCGCCCGGCGCTTCGGCGGACAAGAAAGGTTTGTCCCCACCCCTGAGACGAAATCGCTGGATCTTCCCGGTCAGCGTACGGGGCAGCATCGCCACGAACTGGATCGCGCGCGGATACTTGTAGGGCGCGAGTTGCGACTTGACGAATTCTTGAAGTGACGTCGCCAGCGAAGCCGAGGCGATGACCCCAGGCGCCAGGACGACGAACGCGGTGACGAGTTGACCGCGGGCTTCGTCCGGAACACCGACGACGGCACACTCGGCCACCGCTGCATTGGTGAGCAGGACATTCTCCACCTCGGCGCCTGAGATGTTGTAGCCCGACGAAACGATCATGTCGTCGGTCCGCGCCTGGTACCAGAAGTAGCCGTCTTCATCCATCGAGTAGGCGTCGCCGGTAAGATTCCATCCCTGTTGAACGTACTTCTGCTGATTCTCGAGGTCGCCGAGATAGCGGCACCCCGTAGGGCCGGACACAGCGAGGCGGCCGACGATGCCGCGAGGTACTTCGGCCCCCAGATCGTCCACCACGATGGCGCGATAGCCGGGCACCACGCGTCCCGTGGATCCGGGCCGGGCATCTTCTGCGGTGCAGCCGATGAACACGTGAAGCAGCTCGGTGGAGCCGATCCCGTCCATCAGCCGGATCCCGGTGGCCTTCTCCCAGGCGTTAAAGACGGCGGCCGGAAGCGTTTCGCCGGCAGACACGCATCGACGCAGACTGGTGAGGTCGAACTCGCCCGCCTGCCTGAGCATGGCGCGATAGCCAGTCGGCGAAGTGACGGTGACCGTCGCGTGGTATTTCTCAATACCCTCGAGCAGCTGCGGCGGCGACGCGTGTTCGAGTAGCGCGGTCGAAGCGCCGAAGCGCATCGGGAAGAGCACGAGTCCGCCCAGTGCATAGGTGAAGGACAGCGGCGGCGAACCGATGAAGATGTCGTCAGGCTGAGGCCGGAGGATATGGCGTCCGTAGGTATCGGTGACGCTCAGGATGTCGCGATGGAAATGCACGGTGCCTTTGGCGCGGCCGGTCGTGCCGGAGGTGAACGCGATGATCGCCGGGTCGTCGGCGGCAGTGGGGATGTTGGTGAAGTGCGGAGCGCGAGCCATCATCATGGTGTCCAGCGAGTCCGGGGCCGCGCTGTTGAACGTCAGCACCCGCACCGCCGAACGGGCGCCAAACGCCGTTTCGAGATCCGCGGCGACCGCGGTGTCGGTGAGCGCAAGACGCACCTCGGCGCGCTCGATGATCTCTGTCAGTTCGCGCGGGCGAAGTAGCGGCATGGTCGTGACGGCGACGCCTCCCGCCTTGAGCACCGCGAACCAGCAGGCCACCAGCATGGGCTGATTGGGCGCCCGCAACAGGACGCGACCTCCAGGGACCAGGCCGAGTTCCCCGACCAGCACATGGGCAATGCGATTGGCGGTTTCAAACAGCCGGCGATAGGTCCAGGCGCCGCCGGCATGATGGAACGCGACGGCCTCGCCATGACCTTGCTCGATCCAGATGTCGAGCAACTCGGAAGCGCAGTTGACGCGAGCCGGATACCTCAACTCCGGCACCCCCGACCACTCCAGCCGGGGCCACTGCTCGCGTGGCGGCAGGTGATCCAGGACGAACGTGTCGATGTGAGCGGTCTCAGTCATGGCGCAACTGACTGGCAATGACGATCGTCAGTCCCCCTGGAAGACCGCAGGCTGTTTGGCGACGAAGGCGCGGTACGCCCGTGCGAAATCTTCTGTCTCCATGCAGAGAGCCTGCGCTTCGGCCTCCGCCGAGATCGCTTCGTCTACGCCCAGGTCCCATTCGAGGTGCAGGCACTTCTTCGTCATGGCGTGCGCAAAGGCGGGGCCCTCGGCCAGGGATCGCGCCAGCGCGGCGGCGTCCGCAACCAGGGCGTCCGCACTGACGATGCGATTGTAGAATCCCCACCGCTCGGCTTCGGCGCCGTCCATGAAGCGTCCCGTGTAGAGAAGTTCGCTGGCCCGGCCCTGACCGATGATGCGCGGCAAAATAGCGCACGCGCCCATGTCGGCGCCGGAGAGGCCCACGCGCACGAACAGGAACGCAACCTTGCTGCGCGCCGTTCCGATGCGCACGTCGCTGGCCATCGCGAGAATGGCGCCGGCGCCGGCGCAGACGCCGTCGACCGCCGCGATGATGGGTTGAGGACACGCGCGCATGGCCTTCACCAAGTCGCCGGTCATGCGGGTGAAGCGCAGCAAGCCATCCCGATCGTGGTTGTCCCGCATCGCGACGAGTGGGCCGATGATCTCGTGCACATCGCCTCCGGAGCAGAAATTTCCTCCGGCGCCGGTCAAGACGAGGGCCCGAACGTCCGTTGTCGCCGCCAGCGTTCGGAAGGTGGCCGTCAGCTCGGCGTAGGCGTCAAAGGTGAGCGGATTCTTGCGCTCAGGCCGGTTGAACGTAATGGTCGCCACGCGGCCGTCGACCGTCCAACCGAAGTGTTGCGGGCGGATCATGGCGTTCCTGCCTTCCTGTTGAGCTCACGCTCGAGTTGCTTCCTGCCGGTCAGATACTGCAGCGGCCACGGCTGGCCGGCGTAGCCGAGTTCGGCGGCGGCGTGGAGTGTCCAGAACGGGTCGCTCAGGTGAGGACGCGCCAGGGCGCAGAGATCAGCGCGGCCTGCGGCGATGATGCTGTTGACCTGATCGGGCTGCGTGATGTTGCCCACCGCAATGGTGGGGATGCCGAGCTCATTGCGCACCTGGTCGCTAAAGGGTGTCTGATACATTCGGCCGTAGACCGGCTTGGCGTCGACCGATGTCTGGCCGGTCGATACGTGCACGATGTCGGCGCCTGCTGCGGTGAATGCGCGGGCCACGACAACGGCGTCATCGCTCGTCACGCCGTCTTCCACCCAATCGGTAGCCGAGATCCGAACCGACATGGGACGCTCGGCGGGCCAGGCCGCCCGCACGGCGCCAAACACCTCCAGCGGAAACCGTAAACGATTCTCGATCGATCCGCCGTACTCATCCGCGCGGTGGTTGGCGAGCGGCGTGATGAAGCTCGACAGCAGGTAGCCGTGGGCGCAGTGCAACTCGAGCATGTCGAAACCGGCCTCGACGGCCATGCCAGTGGCGGTCACGAAGTCGGCGCGCACGCGGTCCATGTCCGTGCGGTCCATCGCGCGCGGCATCTGCAGGCGTGGAGCATAGCGAACCGGGGAGGGCGCGATGACCTCCCAGTGACCCTCGTCGAGCGCGACGTCGGGGCCTTCCCATGGGAGCCGGGCGGAGCCTTTCGCGCCGGAATGACCAAGCTGCAGGCAGATCCTGGCGTGGCTGTGCCGGTGAACGAACCTCACGATGCGTTGCCACGCGGCCATGTGTTCGGCGCGGTACATGCCCGCGCAGCCGCGCGTAATCCGTGCTTCAGGCGAAACGCAGGTCATCTCGGTGATGACGAGGCCGGCGCCGCCGAGCGCACGGGTGCCGAGGTGAACCAGGTGGAAGTCCCCGGGCATGCCGTCTTCGGCGCAGTACATGTCCATTGGCGCCACCACGACGCGGTTGACCAGCGTCATCCCTCGCAGCGCGTACGGTGTGAACATCGGCAGGGGGGCTGCGTCCGTGTCGGCGACGGCAGTCTCGGTCGGGGCGCCGGCCGCGAACCAGCGCTCCACGCCATCGAGATAGACAGGGTCGCGCAACCGCAGGTTCTCATGACTCACGCGCTGGCTGCGCGTCAGCAACGAGTAGGTGAACTGTTCGGGTTCGAGCCGCATGTAGCGCTTGACGTTCTCGAACCATTCCATCGAGTTGCGCGCGGCGTTCTGCAGCCGGAGCGCTTCGGTCATGCGCTCGTCCTGATAAGTGCGCAGGGCCTGCGGCAGCGACACGGAGCCCTCAAGGACACGGGCTAAGGCGATGGCGTCCTCCATCGCCAGCTTGGTGCCGGAACCGATTGAAAAATGCGCGGTGTGCGCGGCGTCGCCGATGAGGACGATGTTGTCGTGGAACCACGCACGGTTCCGAACGCGAACGAAACTGGTCCACGGAGCTGCCGTCGGGAGGGCATTGGACGTGAGGCGATGGCCGTTGAGCCACGGGGCGAAGAGTGTTTCGCAGGCCGCGACCGTGCCCGGCAGATCGAGACGGTCGAAGCCCGCGCTTCGCCAGGAGGCTCCGTCACACTCGACGATGAAGGTGGAGCTCGCGGCGTCGAATCGGTAGCAGTGCGCCTGGAACACACCGTGAGCGTTCTCGACAAAATAGAAGGTGAACGCATCGAACGGAACGGTGGTGCCGAGCCAGATGTACTTGGCCGTCCGAACGTCGAGGTCCGGGCCGAAATGCGCGGCGTGACGTGCGCGCAGCGCGCTGTTGATGCCGTCGGCAGCCACGATGAGGTCCGCGTCGGCCAGCCCGTAGCGAGCCAGGCCGGCCTGTCCCGAGCGAGCCCCCGTCTCGGACGCCGGAGCCGGCGCGTCGGCGGGTCGAGGGCTGTCGTCCCGGAGGTCGGCGTGGAAGTGCAGGGTGACGCCGAGCTCTTCGCATCGGGTCTGCAGGATGGTGAGCAGCTTCTTGCGGGCGATGCCGGAAAACCCGTGACCGCCGGATGTGATGACACGATCGCGCACGTAAACATCGATGTCGTCCCAGTGGGCCAGACTGGCGGTGATCTGGTCGAAGGTGACGGCGTCGGCGGCGCGGAAGTTCTCCAGGGTCTGATCGGAGAAGACCACGCCCCACCCGAAGGTGTCGTCCCGCCGGTTGCGCTCGAGCACCGTGATGTCGAACTCCGGCCGGGCCTTCTTGATCAGAGAGGCGAAGTACAGGCCGGCGGGCCCGCCGCCCACGACCGCAAGTTTCACCGCCACCTCTCCGGCACCATGGACATTAGAGAGTATTATCGGCTCCGGGGAATCAGAAATGTTTTGGTACGTCTCGCAGGACACGAACCGGTGTCGTGTTATTCTCTGCCCCGGAACGCCCCGAGTACGGGGCCTGCCGTTTTCACAGAGGTCATGATGGCGATGCCACTCATCGGTCAAGGGCTACGGGTTCTGGTCGGCGTCGTGCTTCTGGCCGCGCCGGCCGGGGCACAGGGAGTCCCTCGTCTCGACTCTTACAAAGGGGTCGCGGTGCGGATCCTCCAGAGCAACAACGCCGGCAACATCCACCACATCATCGATCCGGCGATCAACCGTGTGGTCGGCGTGATCAAGGGCTGTCCGAACGCCCACAATCTGACCACTCACCCCGATGGGCTCTATTACTACTGCGCGAATGAGCAGGACAAGACGGTCGACGTGTTCGACACCAGGACGCTCCAGCTGGTCCGGCAGATCGCGCTGTCGGAGCGGCCCAACAAGATCGTCGTCAACAAGAAGCACCGGAAGATCTACGCGGCCATCGTCACACGGCCGCTGGTCGACGTGATCGATATTGCGACCCACAAGGTGATCAAGAGCATTCCGGTTCACCAGACGGTGCACAACACCTACGTCACGCCGGACGACAACTATGTCGTGGCGGGTCTGCGGGGCGAGGTCAAACCCGGTGAGCCGACCATTCAGGTGATCGATCCGAAAACCGACAGCGTCGTGTGGGGCATGGAGCTGGCCGGGCATCAGCAGTATGGTCGAAACACTCACGAGGTCCGGCCGATGGCGTTCGAGGCGAACCCTGACGGGTCGGTGAAGCGGATGTTCGCGCAGGCCACCGGCATCAACGCGGTGTGGGTCGTCGATTGGCAGACGCGGAAGGTGGTCGACATGCTGTGGCCGCCGAAGTTGCCGCTGTGGAAGCAGAACGCCGACGGGATCCAGACCGGCGACATGCATGGCCTCGAGGTCTTGCCCGATCGGTCGGCGGTGTGGGCGTCGAGCCGCCTCGACAGCCGCATCTACGGATGGACCCTGCCCGATCTGAAATACATCGGCGCCGTGGAAGTGGGTCCCAGCGCGAACTGGATGACGCCGACGCCAGACAGCAAATACATGTACGTCGCCATTTCCGGCGTCGATTACACCATCGCAGTCGATCTCAAGAAGCTGGCGATTGTCGCGAAGATCAAAACCGGCGCACGACCCGCGCGCATCAGCACGGCGATTCTTCCGCTCGATCGCGTCAATCCGCCGATGCCGACCAGCGGCCGGCAGGAGTAGCGGCCATGGTCAAAGGAATATGGGCAAGCTCGGCGCTCGTCCTCGCGTGCGCGTTGTTCGTGGCCAGCCTGGCCACACGAACGTGGGCGACGGAACAGCCGGCCGGGTTTCCTGCGGCGGCCGACATCGAGTCGTATCGCGGCACGGTCGAACGCGTCTTCATGACCGATCGCGGCGGCACCATCCCGGGCATGGCGGCATGCGTGATGTGCCACACCTGGCAGACGAGCGTCCGATTCAGTCTCGAGACGCCCTCGACCGACGCCGGGTGGACCGTGGAGCAGTCGCGGAAAAACTTCGATGTCGTCACCAGGCTGGTGAATACCGCCGCACCGGCCACCAGCCGGCTGCTGCTCAAACCACTCGACCCATCCGCAGGAGGCATGGGACACACCGGCGGTTCATTCTGGAAGTCTCGAACCGACCCCGAGTACCTCGCGCTCTTGGGCTGGATTCAGAGCCTGCCCGCGGATCGCTACGTCGCCAGGGCGGATCCGCCAATCGACTTCGACTTCTTCCGCGCGTGCGTGCAGCAGGTGTTCGCCACTCCTCGTGAAGGCCATATCAAGTGCAGCAATTGCCATGCAGACGGCATCATCGGCTTTGCCCCGGTGCCTGAGAACGGCACCACGTGGAACGACCAGGAAGCGCGGCGGGCATTCTCGACCATCACCAGGTTGATTCTGCCCGGCAACCCTGAGCAGAGCCGTTTCCTGCTCAAGCCGCTGCATCCCGATGGCGGCGGATCCTATACGCACAACGGGCCGCGACGCTGGCAGTCGCGTCAGGATCCCGAGTGGCAGATGCTCGCCGGAT
>JANOZI010000779.1:0-5882 GCA_031429375.1 Acidobacteriota bacterium
GCCCGAACGCGAGCGTTCGGTCAAGCAGCTCATCGGGCGGGTCGTCGACACGATCACCGAGTGGGCGCGCAAGCAGAAATACTTCGCGTCGGAGAACGCGCTGTCGGCGTTCAGCGACGACTTGAAGTTCCTGCTCGTCAACCAGAAGGCCGCCTTCAACAGCCCGGTGTGGTTCAACTGCGGCTTCGAAAAGGCGCCGCAGTGCTCGGCCTGCTTCATCAACTCCGTCGACGACACGATGGACTCGATTCTCGGCCTCGCCAAGACCGAGGGCATGCTGTTCAAGTTCGGCTCGGGCACCGGCAGCAACCTCTCGGCGATTCGCTCGTCGAAAGAGCTGCTCGCCGGCGGCGGCACCGCCTCGGGCCCGGTGTCGTTCATGAAGGGCTTCGACGCGTTTGCCGGCGTCATCAAGTCGGGCGGCAAGACGCGCCGCGCCGCGAAGATGGTGATCCTCAACGCCGACCACCCCGACGTGGTGGAATTCATCAACTGCAAGGTCGATGAAGAGAAGAAAGCGTGGGCGCTGATCGACGCCGGCTACGACGGCTCGTTCACGGGCACCGCCTACGGCTCGGTGTTCTTCCAGAACTCCAACAACTCGGTGCGTGTGACCGACGAGTTCATGCGCGCGGTGCTCGACGACGGGCTGTGGCAGACCAAGGCCGTCACGACGGGCGAGGTGATGGACACCTACCGGGCGCGCGACTTGATGCGGCAGATCGCCGAAGGCACGTGGGTGTGCGGCGACCCCGGCATGCAGTTCGACACCACCGTCAACGAGTGGCACACCAGCCCGAACACCGCGCGCATCAACGCCAGCAACCCGTGCTCGGAGTACATGTTCCTGGACGACTCGGCCTGCAACCTGTCGTCGCTCAACCTGATGACCTTCGTCAAGCATGACGGCAAAGACGAGGGCGAGTTCGACGTCGAGGCCTACCGCGCCGCGTGCCGCACCATGATCACGGCGCAGGAGATCCTGGTCGACAACTCGAGCTACCCGACCCCGGCGATTGCGAAGAACAGCCACGCCTTCCGCCCGCTCGGCCTCGGGTATGCCAACCTCGGCGCGCTGCTGATGTCGCGCGGCCTGCCCTACAACAGCGACGCCGGCCGTGGTTTTTCCGCCGCTATCACCGCGGTGATGACCGGCGAGGCCTACGCGCAGTCGGCGCGCATCGCCCGCGACCACGGCGGCCCGTTTGCCGGCTACGACCTCAACCGCGAGCCGTTCCTGCGGGTGATGCGCAAGCATCGCGACGCGGTCAAGGACATCGATCCGAAGCACGTGCCTGACGACCTTTACGCCGGCGCGAAGCAGGCCTGGGACGAGGCGGTCGAGCTCGGCGAAGACTTTGGGTACCGCAACGCGCAGGCCACCGTGCTGGCGCCGACCGGCACCATCGGCTTCATGATGGATTGCGACACCACCGGCGTCGAGCCCGACATCGCGCTCGTGAAGTACAAGAAGCTGGTCGGCGGCGGGATGATGAAGATCGTCAACCAGACCGTGCCGCCCGCGCTCAAGAAGCTCGGCTACTCGGCCGCGCAGATCGACGACATCATCAAGTACATCGACGAGCAGGAAACCATCGAAGGCGCGCCGCACTTGCTGGAGCGCGACCTGCCGGTGTTCGACTGCGCGTTCAAGGCCAGCAAGGGCGAGCGCTCGATCCATTACATGGGCCACATCAAGATGATGGGCGCCACGCAGCCGTTCATCTCGGGCGCGATCAGCAAGACGGTCAACGTGCCCAAGGACGCCTCGGTGGAAGACATCGAGCAGGCCTACCTCGAGTCGTGGCGGCTCGGCGCCAAGGCGGTCTCGATCTACCGCGACGGCTCCAAGCGCACGCAGCCGCTCAACACCTCGAAGGCCGCGATCGACGCCAAGGGCGTGATCGTCAGCAAGGCCACCACCGACGCCGTCGATGCGGCGGTCACCGCCGCGATGGCGTCGCGCGCGCCGCAGCGCCGCTAGCTGCCGGACGAGCGCCAGGCGATCACCCACAAGTTCGACATCTCCGGCCACGAGGGCTACATCACGGTCGGCCTGTTCGAAGACGGCATGCCGGGCGAGATCTTCCTGGTGATGGCGAAGGAAGGCTCGACCATCTCGGGCTTTGCCGACGCGTTCGCGCAGGCGATCAGCTATGCGCTGCAGTACGGCGTGCCGCTGCAGGCGCTGGTCGACAAGTTCAGCCACGTGCGGTTCGAGCCGTCGGGCATGACCAAGAACCCCGACGTGCGCTTCGCCAAGTCGATCGTCGACTACATCTTCCGCTGGATGGCGTCGAAGTTCCTCTCGCCCGAGGCGCAGTACCGCGCCGGGGTCAACAACCGCGACGACTCGGCGGAGGCCGAGGCCGCGGTGCCCGCGCCGAAAGCGGCGCCGGCGCCAACGGCGAAGGTGAGCCCGACCGGCGTGATCGTGCCGCAGGCCAACCCGTTCGCCGCGATGCAGAACCAGGAAGACGCGCCGCCGTGCACGACGTGCGGATCGATCATGGTGAGAAGCGGCGCCTGCTACAAGTGCAGCAACTGCGTAAAAACTTCAGGCTGCGCGTAAGTATGTAGAGGCGGGTCTTTATACCCGCCTGTCCGGAGGCTGAGTGGGATGAGGGCCGGGGCAACCCGGCCCTTTCTTTATTCGGAATTGGTTATTGGTTATTTCTTCGTTACGCCCAGAGCGTCTTGATCGGGTAGCGCTGGATGTGCGCATCGCTCGTGACGAGGGTCATGCTGTGCTGGATCGCCTGGCACACCAACATGCGGTCGAACGGGTCACGATGGATCGAGGGGAGCTTGCCCACATGAGCGACCGCGGTTTCCTGCAGGGACAGCGCTTGGACGCCAAGACGCTCCCGGGATTCGAGAATGAACGCCCAGGCCGGCATGGGGAGAAGGAGCTTGCCAGATTTGGCCTTGACGGTAATCTCCCACGACGAGACCGCACTCAGGTAGAGATCGTGCGCGGGCTCGCGGAGCACCGCCTTCAAGCCGCGCGGCATCCGCTCATCGTCAATCGCGATCCAGAGGAACGCCTGGGTATCCAGCAGAAGCGTCACTTGTCGTCGTCGCCCTTTCCTTCGAACAAGTCGAGCAGGTCGTCAGGAAGCGGATCGTCGAAGTCATCAGGCACGGTGAATTGACCCTTGTAGAGTCCCCATGGACGAAGCCCCTTCTGGCGCTGCGGCCGGACCGCGCGCAACTCCGCCACGGGCTCGTTGTGCCGCGTGATCGTGATGGTCTCGCCCTTTTCGACGCGGTCGAGGAGCGCGGAGAGGGTCGCTTTCGCCTCAGCCAGGCCCACCGTTTTCATGGTCATAGTATTGACCAATTAGATGACCAGTTCAACCCGGTTCTGATAAACTGCACACCTTGACACTGCCCGCCATTCTCGAGCGCTACTGGGGTTACAGCTCCTTCCGCCCGCTGCAGCGCGAGGCGATGGACGCCGTGCTGGCGGGCCGCGACTCGTTGCTGGTGTTGCCGACCGGCGGCGGCAAGTCGCTCTGCTTCCAGGCCCCCGCGATCGCGCGCGACGGCCTCGCTATCGTCGTCTCGCCGCTCATCTCGCTGATGAAGGACCAGGTCGATACGCTGGTCGGCAACGGCGTGGCGGCCGCCTGCTACAACAGCTCGATGCCGTCGGAGCGCAAGTCCGAAGTGAGCCGCGGCGTGCGCGACGGCAAGTACCGGTTGTTGTATGTGGCACCCGAGCGCCTGGTCGGCGATGGCGGAGACGGCTTCCTGTCGATGCTCGAATCGAAGCCGGTCAGTTTCGTCGCGATCGACGAGGCGCACTGCATCAGCCAATGGGGCCACGACTTCCGGCCGGAGTATCGCCAGCTGGCCCGGCTGCGCGAGCGGTGGCCGTCGGTCAGCCTGCATGCCTATACGGCGACGGCAACCGCCCGGGTCCGCAAGGACATCATCGCGCAGCTCGGCTTGCGCGACGCCGCGGAAATGGTCGGGTCGTTCGACCGGCCGAATCTGGTCTACCGCGTGCTCGCCCGGTCGACGCTGAAGGCGCAGATCCTCGAAGTGCTCGAACGCCATCGCGGCCAGGCGGGGATCGTCTACTGCACCTCGCGCAAGGAAGTCGACAACCTGTCTCAGTGGCTGAACGATACGGGCTGGCGGGCGCGGCCGTATCATGCCGGGCTCGCCGACGAGGAGCGGCATCGCAACCAGGACGCGTTCCTGAACGAAGAAGTCGACCTCGTCGTGGCGACCGTGGCGTTCGGCATGGGCATCGACCGGTCGGATGTCCGTTTCGTGGTGCACGCCGGCGCGCCGCAATCGCTCGAGCACTACCAGCAGGAATCAGGCCGTGCGGGCCGCGACGGCCTCGAAGCCGAGTGCGTGCTGATCGCCTCGGGCGCCGATTTCCTGAAGTGGCGCGTGATGCTCGAGAAGAACGGCGAGATGTCCGACGCGCGCCGCGGCCTGCTGCGCGACATGGAGCGCTACGCCGCCAGCGTCGGCTGCCGGCACAGGCGGCTGGTCGGGTATTTCGGTGAAGCGTTTACCAAGGCTGATTGCGGCGCGTGCGATTACTGCCTCGGCGAGCGCGAAACCGTGGCCGATGCGGCGACGGTGGCGCGCAAGATCCTGTCCTGCGTGGCGCGCGTCGGCCAGCGCTTCGGCGCCGCCCACGTCGCGAATGTCCTGCGCGGCAGCGACAGCGAGCAGGTGCGATCGCGCCGGCACCACGAGCTCTCGGTGTTCGGCCTGATGAAGGATGCCACCATCGACGAGATGCGGGGCTACATCGACCAACTGCTCGCGCACGGCCTGTTGCAGCAAGGCGGCGACGAGTATCCGATCCTGCAAGTGACCACGGACGGGCTCGCCCTCCTGAAGGATGCGGCCGCCGCCCCGACACTCACGCTGGCGCGGCAGAAGCGGCCCGACAAGAACCGGTTGCCGAAGCGCGCCCGTGTGGAAACCGAGAGCTGGGAAGGCGTCGACCGCGGCTTGTTCGAACGCCTGCGCGCGATGCGGCTGCAGGTGGCGCGCACGCGAGGGGTGCCGCCGTACGTCATCTTCCACGACACCACGCTGCGCGAGATCGCGCGGCTCAAGCCGACGACCCTTGATGCGCTCCGCCACGTCTACGGCGTCGGCGCGCGCAAGGCCGACGATCTCGGCGGCCTCGTGCTCGAAGTCGTGACCGCAGCCTGATCCTCCCGCAACCAACCTGATTGACGGCCGTCTCGTCTGCCGGCCAGGCCGCGGAATATTGCGCGCTGGCATGCGACCTCCCTCGCCGACATCGTCGTGCGGATTTCGCGAAGAGGGCGGCAGTACCACGAGCGATCCCAAGCGGCAGCGGCTGCGCAGCCTGTTGAATCGCCGCGGAGCCGACGCTCGCAGGATGCGCGGGGCACCAGCTCGAAATCGGGACCCGGTTCGGCATGGGAGGTGCGCGCGCCGGCGGCACTATCATCGGCATCGTTGGCGATGTTCATGACCACGGGCCGTCGGCCCGGGTCGCGCCAACGCTTTACCTCGCACACGGCCAGTGGCCGGTGGACTCGGTGGCCGTCGTCGCGCGCGCCCGTGGTGAGGCATCGTCGCTCGTCGAGCCGATGCGCATGGCGCTCCGCGACCTCGATGCCGACGTGCCGATGTATGCCGCGCGATCGATGGAACAGATCTCGTCCAATGCCGTGGCCCAGCCCCGGCTCTACCTAATCTTGATCGCCTGCTTCGCACACGCACCCAGCACTCTCTAGGCACCAGAGCACTGTACGCACTCTAGGAACTGTACGCACCGTACGCACCTTTGATGTGGCGGTATACAATGCCGCGAGTAGATGACGCGCCAGTACTGTCATATCGGCTCCCGGACGATCGCATATCTCGACTCC
>JANOZI010000780.1:0-4530 GCA_031429375.1 Acidobacteriota bacterium
CAAGTGCTACCTGCCGGGCGTGCCGCGCGCGACCTACATGCCGTTGCCATTCCAGATTTTCCAGAACGACCGGTTCATCCTGTTCGCCTACGAGTACGCCAGCGCGTCACGCAACATCTACATGACCGATCCGGGCCCGCCACCGATCGACGCGTGGATGGGCCAGTCGGTCGGCCGATGGGACGGCGATACGCTCGTGATCACCGTCACCGGCTTCAACGGCCAGGCCTGGTTCGATCGGGCCGGCAACTTCGCCAGCGAATCGTTGCGCGTGGTCGAGCGCTATACGCGGACGGGCCCCGATCACTTGTCCTACGAGGCCACGATCGAAGATCCCAAGGTGTTCACGCGGCCCTGGAAGATCAGCATGCCGCTCTACCGGCGGGTCGAGAAAGGCGCGCGTCTCCACGAGTTCAAGTGCGTCGAGTTCGTAGAAGAGCTGCTGTACGGACACTTGCGTAAGCCGGTCAAATGACCTGAACAGTTAACGATTAACAACGGCTACCAGACTCGCAGCCGGAGGGCGCGTAGACGCGACGAGAGGTTGCTTTGAGAAAAAGCGGTGAGCTTACGTGGCCCGCCTTCGCTCGCACTGGTCGTGCGAGCTTCGGCGCGGTCGCGCCGTAGCGCTTCGCGCGCAGGCGGACGCTTCATGAGCTGGGCCCAACGCTTTTTGCTCAAAGCAACCCTCTCGGCGCGTAGCGGGGCCGGCTGCCGTCTGTTGATTGATCACTAGTGCGCGGTTTCTTCGATCGAGACCGCCCACGCGCCGGCGCCCGGCAGCGGGCCTGACAGACCCGGCAAGTGGGCGCGCCACCACGCTTGCGCATGGACCGCCGACCACCCCTGCGTCAAGTTATTCGAGCAGATACGGTGGAAAATCTCGGTGGCATCGCCGGGCCGCTCATCCGGATTTTTTCTGAGGCATTGCAGCACGAGCTCGTCGACGGCCCGCGGTATCACCTGGCTGGTTTTTCTCGACGGCGCCGACGGCAGGGTGTGAACGTGATCGACCAGCGCCTGCATCGGCGTGCCGTCCTCGAAGACGCGTTTGCCGGTGAGCAGGAAGTAGGCCACGCAGCCCAGGGCATACACGTCGGCCCGGCGGTCGACGGTGTCCTTGCCGAGGATCACCTCGGGCGCCATGTAGGCGGGCGTGCCGATCAAATGCTCCGCCGTGTGCAGCGTTTCGGTGATCGCCAGCGCGGGATCGGCCTTGCGGGTCTGCACCAGGCCGAAGTCGAGGACCTTGACGAAGTCGTAATCGAGCCCCATCCGGCACACGAAAATGTTGGCCGGCTTCACGTCGCGATGCACCAGTCCGCGCGCGTGCGCTTCGCCCAGGGAGTGGCAGACCTGGCGCAACAGGTACATCGCGCGGGCCGGCGGCAACGGGCCGAATTCGGCGACGAGCGATTCGAGGTCGCGGCCGTTCAGCAGCTCCATCACGTAATAGAAACTGCCGTCGTTGGCGGCGCCGAAGTCGAACAGCCGGATGGTGTGCTGTGAGCTCAGCGTCGCCGTGGCCTGGGCCTCGCGCTCGAAGCGGCGCAGTTGATCGTGCGCCGCCGACTCGCTCGCACCCAGCATCGACTGCCGCACCAGCTTGATCGCCGCGTCGCGGGCCAGCAGCCGATGGCGGCCGCGCCAGACCTCGCCCATGCCGCCCTCGCCGAGCCGCTCGATCAGCTCGTAACTGCCCAACTCGCGCGCTTCGCGGATGCGGCGGCCCATGCGGTGGAACATCGCCGCCGGCAACGTCGCCACGCATGCCCAGATGAAATTCGGCAGGAACATCAGGACGGTGACCGTCGGCGACGGCGCGTCCATGCCGCGCAGGTAGGCAATCCAGACGCAGAGCGGACCGAGCGCCGCCGCAGCAAGCGAGGCGGCCAGCGTCTTTCGGGGCGTGTGCGGCATGATCATCGCCGACGCCAGGATGATGATCGCCGCCCAGGACGGGCCACCGAGCATATTCAGTTGCAGCCCGGTCACCCACGTTTCGAGCGAGGTTGCGCCGAGCACGTTCAGCAGCATCAACGCCAGGCCGGCGTCGACTTTTCGTCGCGGTGGAATCGGCACGAAGCGCAGCGCCAGAAAGATCACCAGCGTGAGCGTGACCATGACGATGTCGAGGACGAAATGCGATCGCGGCACGCTGACGCCCAACGTGGCCGGGAACACGATGGTGTCCATCACCAATCCGAACGACCACATGAACGCGCTGACGCCGCTGAACAACCACACCCGCTTCACCTGCTCGTCGACGACGTCGTCCGGCAGGCGCGCGCTGCCACCGGCGGGCGTGGCGAGCGGCGTTGGCAGGCGCGGCGCGACGATGCGTGGTGACGTCATCGTGACAACAGGCGCTCGGCCGGCAGCGCGGCGCGATCGATCACCTGGCCGTCACGCATCACGACCGCAAGCTTCCGCAGGTTGGCGATGTCGGCGAGCGGATTGGCGTCGAGCAGCAGCAGGTCGGCGCGCTTGCCCGCTTCGATGGTGCCGAACTCGGCCGACCCTTTCGACGCCAGGGCGCCATTCCGTGTCGCCGCGACGATCGCCTGCGCCGGCGACATGCCCAGTTCGACCAGCCCTTCAATCGCGATGATGCTGCCGATGCCGTGATTCTGGGTGTCGGGCTTGGCGCCGCCACGGGTGAATTCCGGTGCGGCCGCCCAGTAGTTGTCGGTGCCGATCGTGACCACCGCACCCGCCGCGATCAACTTTTGCGCATTGCGGCGGCGCATCTGAAGCTCGAGGGCATCGTCGACCGCGCGCTGCCGGAGCTCGGCGCCGGTCTTTGGCCGCTGCGGTCCCTTCTGCCCCTTGTCGGCCTCCGCGCGCTTCGCTTGCGCCTCGTCGCGGTCTTTCATCGCCTTCTTCCACGCCTCGCCGGTGATCGTATTCGCGAGCATCGAGCAGATCACCTTCCGATCGACAATCGCGCGCACGAGCGAGTCGGGCAGCTCCCGCGTGCCGAGCAGCTCGGGATGCTGGATCAGGTCGATGCCCGCCTCCACCGACATCCGCAATCCGTCGGCGGTGGTGGCATGCGTCTCGGCGGCCTTGCCCCGCCGGTGCGCTTCCTCGACGAGCACCTGCTGCGCTTCCGGCGAAAACCCGATGAACGCCGGCCGCGCGAAATGCGCCGTGCCGCCGAACTTGATGAAGTCAGGTCCTTTATCCAGATAGGCGCGAATCGCCTTGCGCAGCTCCTCCGGTTCCATGTCGACGAGATCTTCGCCGACGCCCTGCGACACCTCGTCGTTCACCTGTTCCTGGAACAGGGTCAACCCCTGCTCGCGAATCAGGCTGAAGCTGATCGAATACGGACCGCCCCACCCGACGATGTTGCCGGCGGCGAGAATGCGAGGGCCGAGGGCGGCGCCCGAGGCGATCTGATCGCGCACCGCCACGAGCGGCACGAGCAGGCCGTAACTGTCGCGCACGGTAGTGATGCCGTGGCGCAGCTGCAGCTGCGCCGCTTCGAGGACGATCTCGCGCTGTCGCGGGTGGTACTTGGCGATCGTCTCGTAGCGTTCGCCGATGCCGCCGTAGAGCGAGAGGTGCACGTTGGTGTCGATCAGGCCGGGCACGATGAACTTGCCGCGGGCATCGATCGCCGTCGCGCCCGCCGGGATCGCAACCGCCGATCGCGGACCGGCCGCCGTGATGCGAGTGCCGGACACCACCACCACGCCGTCGCTGACGGGTGCGCCGCCGTTGCCGTCGATGATGGTCCCGCCCGTGATCGCGACCACCGCGGGCTGCTGCGCACGCGCGCCGAGGCCAAGACAAATGCACAGAACTGCTAGTGTCCCGGCCGCGTGATACGTGGCATAAATGCCGGAGCGCGGCGCCCCGATGGCAAGGCGTGACGAGTGAGGATATTGGCCACATCTGAGCGAGGAGCAACGCCGCCAGCGGGGATGCCCCGCCCGGCAGTTATGTCGCGAATCACGCGGTCGAGACACTAGGACCGGCAGG
Organism: Acidobacteriota bacterium; assembly: GCA_031429375.1. Classification (GTDB taxonomy): domain Bacteria; phylum Acidobacteriota; class Vicinamibacteria; order Vicinamibacterales; family UBA2999; genus 12-FULL-67-14b. The sequence continues at coordinate 3,991 of JANOZI010000780.1, forward strand.
GAACGCATGGTGGTCATGGTAGTCTAGCGCCAGCTCATGTTCACGACCTCGCGGGCCACACTCATCACTATTACGCGCACGTGCATTACTCCGCCCCATGGGGCGTCAAGCGGATGAGGTGAGTCGCAACACTCCCGGGCCGGTTTCAAAAGGGCCGCCATCCGCGAAAGGGATGGCGGCCTTTTTGTTTCGAGAACACGGAGAACACGGAGAAATTTTGGAGAACACGGAGAAGAGGGCGTCGCGATGAAAGCAGGACTCGAAGTCTGGAAATTCGGCGGCGCTTCGGTGGCCGATGGCCGCGCCATTCAGCGGGCGGCGGCCCAGATCGCCGCGCATCGCGGACCGCTGGTGGTGGTAGTGTCCGCGCTGGCCGGCGTCACCGACCTGTTGCTCGAGGCCACACCGCAGGCGGCCGACTCCTTCCGGCTGAAGCATCGCCAGGCGGCGCGGGCCGCGCTCGGCTCCGGGCCGGCGCTGCGCCGGATCCTCGCGCAAGTCGACGCGTCGGCGCGCGAGTACCGGGATGTCTGCGCCGCG
>JANOZI010000781.1:0-1887 GCA_031429375.1 Acidobacteriota bacterium
TAGGCAGGACTTCTCGCGGCGAGAAGAACCCCAATCGTACGACAAGTTCAGGCTTTATCGCAAATCGGCCTCCGGCGAGGGGCGCCGCGCGTCGCGGCAGGTCTGGTGTGCCACCCACATCGTCGCCGGGCTAAAATCGCGCGTCTCAAAGGCGCCAGGGGGTGGACGATGCGGATATCAGCGTTTTGCATGGCAGTCATGGCCTATGTGGTTATAGGCCACCCGCTGTCCGCGGCGGCCCAGGTCGATCAACTGCGCGCACAGGAATACTTCAAGGAAGCCCAGGCGCTCTGCGAGCGCGACGGCGGCCGTCTGTGGGGCGTGTCGATCTGCGCCCCGATGGTGATCGCCGACAGGCGGACAGACACGATCGCCACCAGCCACCCCGCACCGGACGGGCCGCGCCCGCGACTGCTGGGCCTTCTGAACGCACCGATCCAGTGGGGCGGCGCGACGTGGATCGCGTACATGTGGGATGACATCGTCAACGCGCCGGCGCGCCGCCGCAACGAGATCTTCCTCCACGAAATGTTCCACGGCGTCCAGCAGCAGCTGGGCGTGGCCGCTCAGGCACTGGACAGCGAACATCTTGACGCGGCGGATGGACGGTATTGGCTGCGCCTCGAATGGCGCGCGCTCGCACGCGCGCTGCGAGAATCTGGCGAGCAGCGTCATCTCGCTGTCGGCGACGCGCTGGCGTTTCGCCAGGCTCGACGCATGTTGTACCCGGGCAATGTCGAAAGCGAGCGCGGCCAGGAGATCACCGAGGGCCTTGCGGCGTACACCGGCACGGTGCTCGCGGCAGAATCTGCAGCCGGCGCGCTGGCGAGCGCCCTCGACCTGCTGGTCCATTGGGAGGAAGTGGAAAGCTACGTTCGGACGTTTGCCTACGCGTCCGGTCCCGCATACGGCGTCCTGCTCGACGCGTCGTCGCCCGGCTGGAGGCGCACGGTGCGCGGCACCGACGATCTCGCCACGCTCGTAATGGGTGCGCTGGCGGTTCAACCATCCAGTGACGCCACGGCGTCCGCCGGCCGATACGACGGCGCCGGGGTCCGCGCGTCCGAACAGCGGCGCGACGAACAGCGGCAGCAACGTCTCGCCGAGTTGCGCCGGCAGTTCGTTGACGGCCCGGTGCTGCTGTTTCCAGGAAGAGGCGGCGCCCAGTTCAACTCGATCGGCGCCGTTTCAATTCCAGGCGTCGGGACGGTGTATTTCGGCCCCTACAACGCAGGAGGAGAGTAGGGCACGCTCACCGCGGAAAAGGGCGTGCTCATCGCAAGTGATGGCGGCTCGCGCCGTGTGTCGGCGCCCATCCGGCGCGACGACGTGACCTTTACCGGAGATGGCTGGACGTTGAAGGCTGCGGCGGGATGGGTTATTCGCGAAGGCGCACGGCGCGGCGATTACGAAGTCGTCCGGCAGCAGCAATGATCAGCACTCGCTTGATTCGCCCGTCGTGCTGCGCGCCCTTGTCGCGAGCCTAATCCTTCCAGACCCATTCCAACGCCTGCGCCAGCGTTTGTTGCTTCACGCCGCGATCGCAGTGGCCGGCATTCCGCGCGAAGACGAACTGGTATTGATAGCCCTTGCCAGCCAGCGCCCTGGCCATGAGCTGATTGGCCAGAACCCAGTCGTGCATGCCGTCGCTCTCGCTGAAGTTGTCGCGGTCGCTGACCTCAAGCCACAGGCGGATCGGTTTCGCCGGGCTGTTCGGGATCAGGGCCTTGTGAAACTCCCACGCTCCGCCTGGCGTCTCGGGGTTGTAGGGCCACTGCTGATTGACGTAGGTGCCGGAGTAGGTCAGCACGCGCCGGTACAAATCGGTGCGATACCACGCCATCGCTAACGCGGCGGACCCGCCCGAGCTGCAGCCCATCGTGACAC
>JANOZI010000782.1:0-2870 GCA_031429375.1 Acidobacteriota bacterium
GTCAACGACGATTCCAATCCGCTCGACGACAACGGGCACGGCACGCACGTCGCCGGCACGATCGGTGCGGCCGGCAACAACGGCCTCGGCGTCGTCGGCGTGAACTGGCAGGTCAAGCTGATGCCCTGCAAGTTCATGCGCGCTAGCGGGTCGGGGCCGACGAGCGACGCCATCGAATGTCTCGGGTACGTCGCGGACATGAAGAACCGCGGCTTCAATATCGTGGCGACGAACAACAGTTGGGGCGGAATCGGGTTCTCACAGGCGCTCTACGACGCCGTCGAGGTACAACGCCAGCGCGGCATCTTGTTCATCGCCGCGGCCGGCAATGCCGGCATCAACAACGACGCTGCCGACAGCCATCCGCCCAACATCGATCTGCCCAACGTCATCGCCGTGGCGTCCACGACGCGGACCGACGGGCTGTCGTCGTTCTCGAATTACGGGCGGCGCCTGGTGCACCTGGGCGCGCCCGGAAGCGAGATCCTCAGCACGTCGCTCGGCAATGGCTATGCGATGCTGAGCGGCACGTCGATGGCGTCGCCGCACGTCGCGGGTGTTGCGGCGCTGCTCAAGGCACAGGATCCATTGCGTGACTGGCGCGCCATTCGCAACCTGATCCTGGCGGGTGGCGACAGCACCAGCGCGATGAATGGCGTCACGATCACCGGCAAGCGGCTGAACGCGTTTGGCTCGGTCAACTGCAGCGGTGCGACGGTGTTCTCACGTCTGAAGCCGTTGACCAACACGGTCTCTACCACGCCGGGCACGCCGGTGACGGTCTCTGCGCTCAACATCGCGTGCGCCGCGGGGAACGGCAACGTCCCGGTCGGCATCAGCGGTGGTGGCACTCTCACGCTGATGGACGACGGCGTCGCGCCGGATCAGCAGGGCGGCGACGGGATTTATTCGGCGGCGTATACGCCATCGACAGCGGGCACACGCATTCTGACCTTCCCGGACGCTTCGACGATAACCGTTCATGCGCTGTCGCTGACGAGTTATGCGGTTCAACCGGCCACGTTCGCGTATCGCACCATCGCGGGTACGAATCTCGGCCTGAGGGACGACACGTCCGGCGCGATCGCCTCGCCGTTTCCGATCAACTTCGGCGCCGCTTCATTCAACACGCTGTATGTCAGCAGCAACGGCACCGTCAACGTCACCGGCGCGAACGACGTCTTTGAAAACTCGCCTCTGCCGACCACGAAGGCCAACACCCTGATGGCGGCGATGTGGGACGACCTGAATCCGGGCGCGTCGTCGAACGTCTTCTGGGCCGCGGCCGGCGTTGCGCCGCGTCGCGAGCTCGTCGTCGAATGGCGCGACGTGCCGAGCTTTTCGTGTTCCGACGCGACGAGGACCGTGAAGTTCCAGGTGGTCTTCTTCGAAGGCTCGAGTGACATCCTGTTCAACTACGCCGACGCGACCTTCGGCGGCTCGTGCGCGCCAGTGGACGGAGGCGCGGCGGCGACCATCGGCATCCAGACCTCTCCTGCTGTGGCGCGCCAGTACAGCCACAACTCCGCCTCGGTCACAGATGGTACGGCGTTGTTGTGGACGCTGCTGGGCCAACCGGGCACGTTCACCGACGACCCGCTGAGTGCCGGCGTGACGGTTATCAAGGCCGCGCACATCACGGAGCTGCGGGCGCGCATCAACACACAACGCGCGAGCCTGGGCTTGCCGGCGGCGGTTTGGACGGATGCCAGTCTCGTCGCGCGGGCGACGACGGCAAAAGCGCAGCACCTCGTCGAGATGAGGAGCGCGGTGATCGAGGCGTTTCAGTCGGCCGGTTTGACACCGCCGTCATTTACCGATGTGGTCATGGCCGGCCAGACGGTGATTCGCGCTGTTCATGTCGCCGAGTTACGCGCCGCGGTGGTGACTCTCGAAACACGATAAGGGTCAGGGCGATGCCCAAGGGAGAACAAACAGCGGCAGTCCCTTGCGCTTGCAGAAAGGAAGATACGTTGCTGCGCAGAAAGGTGTCATTTTGTATGACTCCACCCTTAACCTCGACCGTGGCAAAAGGCCTGCAATATGTGGCCTATTCGCACAATGTTGCACTGCCGGGGTGGCTCGTGTCTCGCCTTGACAATGTGCTCGTGTAGCCTCAAGATGACTGGAGTCCCTTAACAGACAAATAGGTCATCCGCGTTGCAAGTTTTTGAAGAGGTTTCTGATGAAATTGGTGCTCATGAGTCTGGTCTTGGCGTTGGCCGTTCCAGCGGTTTCCGGAGCGACACAAACGCCGCAGCAGAATGGCCCGTCCGCATCGGCACCGGCGTTCGTCCGCCTCGATGGCGAGTTCAAGAGTGCCACCGGCGAAGCCCGCAGCGGGTCAGTGGTTGTGGTGATCTCGCTGTACGGCCGGCCGGATGACACGGCGCCGCTGTGGACCGAGTCGCAGGCAGTGACGCTCGACGCCGCGGGACGCTACACGGTGTTTGCGGGAGCCACGCAGGCCGAAGGCCTTCCGCGCGAGCTGTTCGCCGTGAACGCGGCTCAGTGGATCGGCGTCGCCTTGCAAGGCGAGCCTGAGCAGCCGCGCGTGCGAATGGTCAGCGTGCCATATGCGTTGAGCGCCGGCAACGCCGACACGTTGGGCGGCGTGCCGATCACCGATTTCGTGATGACGGACAATCTCGCCGCGAGTGTCAAAAAGGCGCTGACTGGTGCTGAGGCGACAGCCGCGCGGGTAGGCGATCCCACGATCATGGGGACGTCAGGACGTATCCCGAAATTCGACGCCACGGGCCTGCCCGCTAACATCATCGACTCGGTGATGTTCGAGAGCGCCGCCAAGATCGGCATCGGCACCGCCGCCCCGAACGCTGCCCTTGACGTCGCGACCGGCGGCATTCGCG
>JANOZI010000783.1:0-3024 GCA_031429375.1 Acidobacteriota bacterium
CTGTAGGTCTGGTTCCCGCCACCCAGGAAGGTCTGCACGGCGCCCCGATTCGTAATGTTGAAGACGTCGAGCGAGGCTTCAAGTCGCCGGCTGCCCATCCTGAAGTCGCGGCCGACGCGGGCATTCCAAGCGACGATCGCCGGTCCCTCGAGCTGACCTTCTCCGCGATCGCCGTTCGCGAAGCGGATGGTCGTCGCCAGGGGGTTGGACACGACCCGTCCATTCGACAGCTGGACGGTCGGCGGGCCGAATCGCGGATCGGCCGCGGCGAGCCGGGTCACGACCGGTCCGGACCGCAGGCCCGACTGCGCACTCACCGTGCTCGCGATCACCAGGTCCCACGGCGCCATGTACACGACCCCGAGCCGCCCGATGTGTCGCAGCCACATCTGGCCGCGCACGTCGGCCGTGCCGGACAGACTGTTGCTTTCGTTCGCGCGGGAGATCGACCCGAGCCCGCCATCGTTGGCGAATTTTTCGGGCTCGATGAACGACGCCGGGTCATTGGGTTGCCACGTACCCGCGAGGTGCTGGAACGCCCGCGTATAACCGCCGAGCAACTGCATCCGACGTGCCTGTTTCGCTGCCGTCAGCTCAAATCCCGAATAGACCGGCCAATTCCATTGATTGCTGGTCACGAGGAAGATGTCGTTGAAGGCTTCATTGCGATAGCCACGGAACACCCCGCCGTCATAGATACCGTTGACCTCGACCAGCGCCGGGCGATGCTTGTAGCTGCGCTGGATGAAGCTGACGTCGACGCTGAGCTGTCCAGGGAACTGGCGCCGATAGCCGACCAGCCACTCGTCGACGAAGGGCTGGCGCCGATCGGGGTCGATCTCACGGTTGGTGGACAACACCGTGCTGGCCGGGGTCACGAACTCGGTCTCGAATACGCCGTCGCGATTGAGATCGTACAGGTCGCGCACGCCGGCGCGATTGGTTCCAGCGGCGCCGATCCTCAACCCGATGGGGGCTTCGTGCACCCGCCCCCAACTCGCACGAACGACGTTCTTGCTGTCCGCCGTGACCTGGTAGGTGCCACCAAAGCGGGGGCCTACCGCCATGTCGTCCAGCACGACGGCGTTGAACAGTTTGTCGGTGCCCTGGATCCAGTCGACTCGAAGGCCGGCGGTGACGGTCAACCGCGAAATCGGCCGCCACGCATCCTGGATGTACACGGCGTCGTCGCGCGCGCCCACCGACGCGCTCGTCAATTCGGCCACCCCGAGAATCTGCCGATGGAACGGCACGTAGCCGCCCGAGAGGTTTGCCGGGTCGCGAAGGACGACCTCTTCGAGCAGGAAGCCACCGTTGGCGTAGCGGTCGATCGTATCGACCCGCAACCGAGGCTGCAGGTAGACGCCGGTCTGGAACTCGTGTGAACCGATCCACCCGGTCTTCACGTAGGTGAGGTCCCCGCTCAGCGTGAGTTTGGAGGTCGGCCAGAGGTTGCGCGTCTGCAGGTTATTCAATTGCGCGATGCTGCCGGACCCGACCAGGCGCCCCGACGACAGGAACGCATCCCGGTGAACGAGGGTGGCGGGTCCGTTGTCGACGACGCGCCCGGCGAAGATGTTGAAGTCCTGATTGATGCTCTTGTTGTTGTAGGCCGCGAGCAACCGCGTCGTGACCGAGGAGCCCCACACCGAGCTCACACGGGCACCATAGCCGTAGCCGCCGAAGGCCAGCACGTCGAAGGGATCGGCCCAGTCCGCGGCGTTCGAGTCCCGCGGATCGACATCTCGCTGTGCGAAGACATACGCCTGATGATTGCGTGAGAGTTGTGTCGTCGCTTTGATGTACCAGAATTTCTGGCTTCTCTTGTTGTCGAACGGTTCGAAACCAGGTCTGAGCGCTTGCAGACGACTGACCACTTCCGGCGTGCGGCCGATCCCCGCGCTCTCGGACGAGAAACGGGCGGCGGCATAGAACCACGCGCGATCACGGCGAATCGGCCCGCCCAGGGAGACATCCGGCTGCACGATCTTGACGGCTCGTGTCGTGCCGCCGGGAATGTTGTTGCCGTTCCAGTTCTTCGCCGTGTAGATTGCGCCACCCGCGCCACGGAACTGGTTCGTGCCTGAGATAGCCGAGATGTTGATGACCATTCCCTGCGCCAGGGGTGACGCGGCGTCGATGCCAGCCGTCTTCACCTGGACGTCCTCGAGCGCTTCGGTGCTGAGCCCCAGGTAGGCGGCCGGCCACTGTTGACGGAACGACCCCATATCCGCACCATCCACCTGGACGACGTGGCTTTCGTTGTCGGTACCACGGTTGAAGTACACGCCGCCCATGCCGGCCTCGGCGGCAACCGCCGCCACGCCAGGGGTCAGCAGCGTGACACCGGACCAGTGACCGCCGACGGTGAGCGGCAGCCGGCGCTGCATCTCGCCGCTGATATTGACCGCTTGTACCGTCTTCTGGGTCTCGAGCATCGGGGTGTCTCCGGACACCATGATGGTTTCCGCCAGGTTGCCGACCTGAAGGGCAAGATCGATGGACAGGTTCAGCCCGGCACGAATGACCACCCCGGCCCGCGAAATCTTGGAAAACCCTTGAAGCTCGCCGGTCAAGGTGTATTCGCCTGGCGGCAGGTCGATGAGACGGTAGTTCCCCTGCGAATCGGATACGGTCGTCCGAATTCCGGTCACCGTCGGACTCGCTGCGGTGACGGTCGCACCGGGAAGCACGGCGCCTTGCGCGTCTTTGACGACGCCTCTGATGCTGCCCTCGGACACGATCTGCGCACCCGCGCTGGAGCTGACTACCACGAGTACGATGATAAAAAGACACGTCACTCGCCTCACAACCCACCTCCTCGATTTACGGCCGCTAGATCCGGGCCGGACTATACCGCACCTGGTCGAGTCATTTGGTCCGATTGCCCTCGACTTCGACGTGCGGTCGGCGGCGACCGACAGGAACAGCAACGCAATCGGGAAGTGGACCAACAGTGGATGCACCGGTCTCATGGCAGCGCTTCCTAGTGCTTGTGCGGACTGGCCGGGGTCTCGGGCGGCG
>JANOZI010000784.1:0-7216 GCA_031429375.1 Acidobacteriota bacterium
ACGGTGCACGCGCCGCACGCGCCGCGGTCGCACACGCGCTTCGGCCCGGTGATGTCGAGTCGCGTGCGCATGGCGTCGAGCAGGGTCACGCGCGGCTCCACCTGCAATTGATGGCGCCGGCCGTTGATCGTCAGTGTGACGGGCACCTCGCCCGGGCCGAGCGCCGCCGGCCCCTGGGCGGCCTCACCTTCCCGGACACCCGCAACGACGGCCGTCGCGATCGAGCCCACGCCCACGGTCTTGAAAAAATCGCGTCTGGAAACGTCCTTCTCTTCCATCCGAAGAGAATACTCCCGGATCAGGGATCAGGGATCAGGGATCAGCCTGCCGGGTTCGTACGCGCCGCGTAAAGCCTTTCGCGCTGCGAAATACACCCGGGAGGCAAACGGCGATATATTACGGGCGCCCATCAAAATTGCCTTGGCTCGTATCCTGCTTTGCGAGCCTTGCGCCACAGCCAATGCTGGGCTCAAAGGAGTGTTTGAGATGCGACGTGTACTTACCCTGACCATTGCCATGACCGCCGGTTTGCTCGCGCTGGCCGCGGCACCGGCATCCGCCCAGTCGTTTACCCTGACCGCGCAGTTGAACGGAGGCAACCAGGCCACTCAGACGGCCAATGGCGTCAACACCGGCTCTTTTGGCGACTGCTCGATCGTGCTCGACTTAGGGGCGCAGTCGCTCAGCTATAGCGTCCGTGTTTTCAACCTGCCGAGCGGCGTCACCGCGAGCCACATCCACGTCGGCTCGGACAAGACGGCCGGGCCCGTCGTGGTGAACTTCGCGCCACCCGTCAACGCCTCGAACGATTTCGGCTTCACCGGCACCGTCGCGTTCTCCGCGTTCGTGCTGCGACCCGATCAGGGCATCCGGTCGGCCGACGACATGGTGCAGGCCATTATCGGTGGGAACTCGTACTGTAACGTTCACTCGACGGTCAACCCCGGCGGCGAAGTTCGCGGTCAGTTCACGCTGGCTCGGTAGTATCGACCGGCAGCTTCATGGACTAGACTTTATCGGTCCATGAAGCTGTCGATCGTGATGCCTGCGTACAACGAGCAGGCGACCATCCGCGCCATCGTCGTACGCGTGCTCGCAGTGGACCTCGGCCCGGTCGAGAAAGAGCTCGTGATCGTCGACGACGGTTCGACCGACGGCACCCGCGAACTCCTCAAGAACATTGACGGCAAGAACGGCGTGCGCGTCCTGTTTCAGCCGCACAACCTGGGCAAGGGCGCGGCGGTGTGGCGCGGGATCCAGGAATCAACCGGCGACATGGTGATCATCCAGGACGCCGACCTCGAGTACGACCCGCGCGAGTACCCGGCGCTGATTCGCCCGATCCTCGACGGCGAAGCCGACGTCGTCTACGGCTCGCGCTTTCTGGGCTCGCCGCGCGGCCACCGGGTGTTGTACTTCTGGCACTCCGTCGGCAACCAGCTGCTGACGACGCTGTCGAACATGTTCAGCGACCTGAACCTCACCGACATGGAGACCTGTTACAAGGTAATGGTGAGGAGCGTGGCGGACCGGCTGGACCTGCAGTCGAAGGACTTCGGCATCGAGCCCGAGATCACGCAGAAGGTTGCGGCCATGCGCGCGCGCATTTACGAGGTGCCGATCTCGTACCACGGCCGCACGTATGAAGAGGGAAAGAAGATCGGACTGAAGGACGGCTTCAAGGCCGTCTATACGATCGTCCGCTTCTGGGGCTGGATGCCAAAATAGAAAGGCGGATGGAGCCAGAAGCTCCACCCGCCCGCCCCTGCCTAACTCCCCCGATTTAGGCAAGGACCTTGATAACGACGCGGCGGTTCTGCGCGCGGCCGTCGCGGGTCTTGTTTGGCGCGACCGGCTTCTCTTCGCCGTAGCTGATCACGTTGATCTTGTGCAGCGGCACCTGGTGCTTCTCGTAGAGATACCGCTTCACCGCCTCGGCGCGCTGCAGGCCAAGCGAGTTGTTGTACCTCGCTTCGCCAACGTTGTCGGTGTGGCCTTCGATCTCGACCCACACGGCCTTGGGGTCGGCCTTGAGCTGCGCCACCATCTGGTCGATCGCGCCCATGGCGTCTTCCGGCAGCTCCGCCTTGCCGAGCTTGAACTTGCCGCGGTCTTCGCTCAACACCGTTTCGAAGATCAGCTTGCGGGTCGACGCCTCGATGCCGGCCGCGCGGGCATCGGCGCTCCGGCCGATTTCCGCCGCCGCTGCCGCCGCTCCGGTGGCGGAGTTCGCGGTCTGCTGGGCTGCGCCGGCAGCCGTGTTGGCCTGCACCGCCTTCTGGTCGACCTCGACGATGCGGCCTTCAGCCGTCCGCACCCGCTCCTGGGTCTCCTCGAGCGACTTGCCCATCGTGCCGACCTTCTCATTCACTTCACCGACCGAGGTGCGCACGAACTTCTTCGTCGCGCACGCCGGCGCGACGCTCAGGGCCGCCGCGAAAACACCGACTACGAAAAGAGAGTTACGCATACTCATTCTCCTTATCAACCGATCACCAGATCACCAGATCACGAAATCTACGGATGATTACCGCCCAGCTGCGCCTGCGACGTAGCCGCCGCGCGTCCGCACTACAAAGTCCTTGTCCGAGGTTCGAATCTCGATCGGGTGCCAGCCGGGCGCCGCGCCGGGCTCGAACGCGATCAGATAGAGGTGCCGCAGCTCGTCGACCACCGATCGGGCCGCCTTGTAAGCCGACGCCGACGTGCTGCTGTAATAAAAGGCGCCGCCGGTCCAGCGCGCAAGGTCTTCGATGGTGCCGACCGAGGCCGGCGCCGTGCGCTTCGAGCCGGGCGTGGCGTGGTCCGAACCCGGATCGTCGATCGACAGCACCGTCGCGATGATGTAGACCGGCACGTCGATCGCCGCGGCCTTCCCCGACACCTCGGCGGGCGACAGCAGGCTGGCGGTGTCGATGCCGTCGGTGAGCACGACAACGGCGCGGCGCGGGAACGGACGCGTGGCCACGCGCTCCGCTGCCGCCAGAATCGCATCATGTAACGAGGTAGCCCCGAACGGATCGACCTCCCCCAGCGCGCCCTTTAGGGCACGCGTATCGACCGAGAACGGGGCCACCTCGCGTAGCCGGCTGTCAAAAGCAAACAGCCCGGCTTCGTCGCGGCCCTCTTGCAGTTGCGATAGCAAGTGATGGGCCGCAAACTTAGCGGCGGTCGAGCGGGCGGCCACATCCATGCTGCCGCTCACATCGAAGAGAATCGCCAGGCTCATCGGCGCGTCGTCGGACCGGAATTCGCTGATCAATCGGCGCTCGCCCCGATCCATCACTTCGAAATCCCGCTTGGTAAGGTCCTTCACCAATCGTCCCTTGTTGTTGCGCACCGTTGCGCTGACCGTGACCAGGTCGACACCTGATCTAAAGGTTGCCTGCTCGTTCTCCGCGGTCCCCTGCCCTGAGCGAGACTGGGCCGTACCGGCCGAGTCGAGTCGAAGGGCCTGCGCCAGGCCAGAAGTGGCTGGTAAGAGCATCAAAGCGCTGGCTAGGAGGAACCGCCGCATGCTCCCTCTATCTCCAAGTTCCTTGCCAAATAGACAAGTGGTTTGTTTTCAGTCGCTTACCATTTAGCGTAGAGCTTGGATCGGGGGCCGGATGGGTGTAAGGGTGTAGCAATTACATGGCAATAAAGCAGGGTGCGTACAGTGCGTACGGTTCCTAGGGTGCGTACAGTGCTTGGGTGCCAAAGTGCCTTGTGCCTTGTGCCTTGTGCCTTAATAGGCACCCCATGCGCACGAGCACTCTTCGCACTTTAGGAACTGTACGCACCGTACGCACCCTGTAAGATTCACTAATGCCCGTTACGTCAGCGCCAATCAGGACGGCGAAGCGAGTCGATCGTTTCACTTACGCGATCCGCAATATCGTCGCCGAAGCGAAAAAGGTCGAGCAGACCGGCATGAAGGTCCGCTACCTGAACATCGGCGACCCGAATCAGTTTGGCTTTTTCACCCCGCCCCACTTGATCGAAGCGGTCGTGAAAGCGATGCGAGACGGGCACAACGGCTACGCGCCGTCGCCCGGCATCGTGGCGGCTCGCGAAGCGGCCGCGGCCGACTTTGTGTCGCGCGGCGTGAAGGTGTCGGCCGATCGCGTGCTGATCACCTCCGGCACTTCCGAAGGCATCGAGCTGGCGCTCACGGGGATCGTGGACGAAGGCGACGAAGTGCTCGTGCCGTCGCCGACCTATCCGCTCTATACCGCGGTGCTCGCGAAGATCGGCGCCGAGCCGGCGTATTACCGCACCGATCACACGCGCGGGTGGATGCCCGACCTGGATCACATCCGCAGCCTGATCAATCCGAGGACCCGCGCGCTGGTCGTGATCGATCCGAATAACCCGACCGGCGCCATTTACGGCGAGAAGATGCAGCGTGATTTGATCGCGCTCGCCGAAACGCACGGCCTCGTGATTCTCGCCGACGAGGTCTACGGCGACCTCGCTTACGACGGCGCGGTGCCACCGATGGCGGCGCTCGACAACGACGCGGCGATCATTTCCTACTCGAGCCTGTCGAAGGCCTACCTGGCGCCCGGATGGCGCGCGGGCTGGATGGCGGTCGGCTCGTCGCCTCGTCTCGATCCCGCGCTCGCCGCGATCAAGAAGCTGGCAGACGGCCGGCTGTGCAGCCCCGGCCCGATGCAGTACGCGGTCACGGCCGCGCTGACCGGCGACCGGTCGCATCAGATCGACTTCCGCCGGCAGCTGCGTGAGCGCGCCGACCTGACCACGGCGCGCATCAATGCGATTCCGGGCATGTCGTGCGTGGCGCCGCGCGGCGCGTTTTACGCGATGCCGAAAGTCGAGTTGCCGGCGGGCAAGACCGACGTTGACTACGTGCTCGGGCTGCTACGGTCGAAGGGCATTCTGTGCGTCTACGGCTCGGGCTTCGGCACGGCTCCCGAAGACGGCTTCTTCCGCATCGTGTTCCTCGCGGCGCCGGCGGAACTCGAGGCGATCTATGACGACGTCTCTGAGTTCACCAGGGAGTTCCGGGGGGTCTGACCCCTTCGAGGTCTATGGCAGAAAAAGGGTCAGACCCCGACACGTCCGACTCGAAAGCGCTGATTCGTTACGGCGTGCTGTGCACCGCGGCCGCGGTGGCCCTGCTATCGGCGATGTACGTGGTCCGCCGCGAGCTGCTGCTGATTTATATTTGCGCGCTGTTTGCGACCGGCCTTGCTCCCCTGGTCCGGATTATCGAGCGCCAGACCTTTCTGCGGATCGGCAAGCGGCGCCTGCCGCGGCCGGCGGCCATTCTCCTCATCTACGGCACCGTCATTGGCGTGTTCGCCGCCTTGGCGGCAGCCATCATTCCGGCGATGGTGGCGCAGGCGCAGCAGCTTCGGAAGGACTTGCCGGAGCGGCTCGACCAGCTGCAGCAAACGCTCGTGCGGTGGGGACTGCTCTCGCCGGGCGCGTCGTTCAAGGATCTGTTGCAACAAAGCCCGGTCGGCGGCGGGGATGCCGTGACTACGGTAATCGCGGCGCTGTGGGGCATCTTCGGCGGCGTGTTCGGTTTGGTCACCGTGCTGCTGCTGACGTTTTATCTGCTGCTCGAAGCGCAGGGTGTCTACGGCGTGTTCGTCCGCCTGTTCCCCAGGCAGCAGCGCAGACGCGTCGCCGAGGTCAGCGAGCGCGCGGCCGTGAAGATCAGCGCGTGGCTCGGCGGCCAGGTCATGCTGGGCCTCATCATCGGCGTGACGTCGGCGATTGGCCTGTGGGTCATGGGCGTCCCGTACTTTTTCGTGCTCGCGGTGATATCCGGCATCGGCGAGATGATCCCGATGGTCGGTCCGCTGCTGTCGGCGATTCCAGCCGTGGCCGTGGCGTTTACCGTGTCGCCGGGCCTCGCGTTCGGCGTCGCGGTGTTCTTCCTCGTGCAGCAGATGCTCGAGAACAACGTGCTCGTGCCGAAGGTGATGGGCGAGCAGGTTGGCCTGAGCGCCGTCACCGTGATTTCATCGCTGCTGATCGGGACGGCGCTACTGGGATTTGTCGGCGCATTGCTGGCCGTGCCCACCGCCGCGATCATCCAGGTGCTGTTCGAAGAGCTGGTACTTTCCGAAACCGAAAAGGTATCGTGAGCCCGCGCGCGGCGATTCTCGCCTACACGGCGCTTTCGATCGTGCTCACCTGGCCGCTGGCGCTCGGCATTGCAAGTGATGTGGCCGGCGACCTCGGCGATTCGCTCCTCAACATGTGGATCCTCGCGTGGGGAGCGGAGCACCTGCCCAGGCTCCTCACCGGCGCGATCAGCTGGCCGGCGTTCTGGAACGCCAACATCTTCCATCCCGAGCCGCTGGCGTTGACGTTCTCGGAGCATCTGTTCGGGCAAACGCTGCAGATTCTTCCGGTCTACTGGCTGACCAGCAATGTCATCCTTTGCTACAACCTGCTGTTCATTTCGACGTTCGCGTTGTCGGCGTTTGGCACTTACCTGCTGGTGAGGGACCTGACCGGCAACCCCGTTGCGGCGTTCGTGGCCGGGCTCGTCTATGGATTCCTGCCCTATCGCATTGCATCGGTGCCGCACGTACAGGTGATGAGCTCGCAGTGGATGCCATTCGCGCTTTATGGTCTCAACCGATTCGTCACAGGTTCGTCAGGTTCGTCAGGTTCGTCAGGTTCATCAGGTTCGTCGGGTTCGGCAGGTTCGGCAGGTTCGGCAGGTTCGACGGGTTCCACGGGTTCCACGGGTTCGCTGGTGGCTCTTGCCGGCGGCACTGCCGCGCTCGTGATGCAGAACTGGTCGTGCGGCTATTACCTGCTCTACTTCGCGCCTTTCGCGCCCCTGTTCGCGATGCACCGCATGTGGACGCTGGGAAAACTGCAGGACCTGCGGGTATGGATGTCGCTCGGCGCGGCAGCGGCGATCACTCTGCTGCTGACGCTGCCATTCTTGTTTCCCTACTCGCAGGCGAAACAGCTCTACGGCTTCGAGCGGCCGTTTGCCGAAGTCGTGTTGTTCTCCGCGAATGTCTGGTCGTACCTCACCGCGTCGGAGAATCTATCTCTTTGGGGGAAATTGCTTCGCTTTTATCCTCACGGAGAAGGCGAGACGTTTCTCGGCTTCGTCCCGGGGCTCCTCGCGATTATTGCTGTCGTTGCGACAGCTTGGCGAAGCCGGATTGGCGCGCCGCCTGCCGTGAGCGGGCGCGGCGATGCGATCAGCGGCGACGCGCGAGTCGAACGGAAGGGC
>JANOZI010000785.1:0-2635 GCA_031429375.1 Acidobacteriota bacterium
CGACGTGCTCGTGGAAACGAAACGCGAATAGAAGACTGACACCCGTCATACGGGCTTCAGCATGATGCGACGGACGGCCACGACAACGACAGGGGAGGAGTGTGCTTGACTCGCGAGGCCGCTTCATAGAAAACAGCGCCGGGTCTTGGCCTTCGGTCGATTTGACGACGGACGCTTGTCGTCGCCTCGCTCGACGCGAGTGCCGTGAGGCACCTTTCCGCTCTCACGAGTCGTAGGGCGCCCCTTTATGGGGCGCCAATCTCTGAAACGGACCCGCCGGTGAGCGCACCGAGCTTGAGCACGGTGTTCCAGTTGCGCCCGGTGCCGCGCGTGCCGAGGTGTTTTTCGATCAGCTTGATCGTCAGCTTCGATTGGCCGACGCCGTCCGGGTAGACGATGTAGGCGTGCCGTCCGTGGGCGCGCACGGTCTCTCGGCCGACGATCGCCTTTTGGAGTGTCGTGACGGCGTCACGCTCCGGCGCGCCTTTCAAGCACATCAGGATGAGGTGGCCGGGGTCGTCGCTGGCCTGCTTTGGAAACGGATTACCGGCGATCACCGCGTGCCATTCTTTCGCGGTACGCACGAAGAAGTCGGTCTCGACCTTGAGACGTTTCGCGAGGGCCGCCTCCAGCACGCTTTCCAACTGCGCCGTGCTCTTCACGACGCTGCCGAACACGACGTTGCCGCTTTGCAACAGGGACCGCGGCTCGTGCATGCCGAGTTTCGCGAGCAGCGCGCACAACTCCTTCATCGCCACTCTGTTGTGCGGGCCCAGGTTGATTGCGCGCAGCAATCCGATGTGCGTGGTCATCGGCAGTTTCCAGTTATCAGTGTCCAGTTAAACAAAGGATCGCCCGCGACGACCTCGAGACCTTCGGGCCACGCCGCCGCATCCGGTCGCCGCGTAAGCGCGCGCACCGGCACGCCTGCGCGGAGCAATTGCGCAACGACCGCACGCCCGACCCCGCCGGTGGCCCCTGTCCACAAGGACTCGTTGTCGGGGTTCGATCGGCACCGGCCTATTCGGGCCGCTCGGGCCAGTGCTCGTCGGGTCGCGCCGGCCGCGGTTGATCGGGACCGAGTCGATCCGCATTGACGTCTGCATGGATGAAATTCTCGGGCGCCACCGGGGTATCAGCCAGACGCCGTAACAGCGCCAGCTGGCCGACGTGGGTCATGACATCCGACAACGGACCCTGCAGGAGCTGCTCGTGGGAGATCTCTCTTAACGCGACGTCGCCGTCGAGCAGCGCGCCGAGTGCGGCGACCATGTCGTGAAAGCGACCGACCTCGTCTCGGAATGTCGCAAGCGGCTCGGGCTTGAACGGATAGCTGCCGCCGAGAAAAAGCGTGCGCGCGTAACCCAGCACACTGGTCATGTGCCGAAGAATCTCGACCGGCGTTCGCACGCCGTGTCCCGCCGAAAAGCTCGCGTAACCGGCCGGCGCATCACGCAAGGCCTTCTGGGTGCGGTAGGCGATCGCCGCGAGGAAATGTTTGAGCAGGGCCCGTTCAGACGGCATGGTGGATCAACACTCGGCCGATGCTAGCATCAGACAACAGTTAACAGTTTCCAGTTTCCAGTTTCCAGTTAACAGGGTTTCTCCTGGCAACTGTTAACTGGCAACTGGCAACTGGCAGGCGGCGGCCTTCCAGGCCCTGCTACACACGGCTCAACTCGTGCTGGCTGGACATGTATGAAGCGCCATCGTCGCCGTCAACGAGGTACTGGATAATCTCGCCGGATGCGTAGCCCTCACGAATCGTCCCCGTCCCGCGAGCGCTGCGCACATGGTCACCCCGGCGAAAGGTAAACGTTGCGCCCGCGTCGGGGTCGTCGAGCGTCTTCGAGCCGTGCAGCCAGTGGATCAGGAACGGACCGATGCCGTGAACCTGCACGATCGCACCGTCCGGGCAGTAGCCGAACATCGTGCTGCCCTTCGGAGCAAACGCATAGTCACCCGCCCGCAGTTCTTTCAAGGCGGCTTTGTCCCACGTCGTGCCGACAGCGAAGTGCCATGTCCCCTGCACGACGGTGATGTGCTCATCCACGGGATGCGAGTGCAGAGGAATGATCGTGCCGGGGAGCTCGCGGATCCGGATCGCGAATGGCTCTCCCGGCTTCTCCGGATCGCCATGCAGGATCTCGACATCACCGGTCATCGGCCGCAACGGCACGACGCGGAACGCACGGGCATTGGCACGCTCCGCACCCGTCACGCCGGACGCAGCGGCGTAGGGCGACACATGCTGCTCGGCTGCCGGCGGGGGGGCATTGCGACAAGCGCCCGCGAGGACGGCGATCGACAGCGCACCGGACAACCGTATTAGTAGCGCCTGCACTCTGAGAAGTCCTGGCTCAGATCTTCGTCTGCAGGCACGCGAAGAAGCGATCCTGCATCATGCGCGACACATTGCCGATCAGCCGCTGCCCCAGCCGCGCAATGGCGCCGCCGGTCTCGACCGTGCCATTGACGTCCACGACGGTGGTGGCGCCCTCGGCCCGCAGCGTGATCACGACGTTGCCGTTGACGAATCCTGCCTTGCCCTCGCCCTCCACGTTCAACCGGTACGAAGACGGCGGCGTCTTGTCGGTGATCACGACCGTGCCCTCGTAGGTGCCGGTAATCGCGG
>JANOZI010000786.1:0-7222 GCA_031429375.1 Acidobacteriota bacterium
ACGCCGCGATCACGACAGGAACCATCAGACCGAACAGCCAAAGTCGTCGCACAGACCCTCCACGATCGAGCGTAGATCCGGCACGCCGTGCATACAAGCTCGAGCGTTGCTACTCGGCGCGAAGGGTGATGGCAGGATCTAAAGCGTCGGCGCGCCGCGCCGCCCTGGTGAGACGGTTAAAAGCGCGCGCGCCGGTTATTTTCGCAGGCGCCCCACTCGGCGGTGATCCAGTCCTGCTTCTCGAGCCTTTGCAGCGCGGGGTACAGCGAGCCCTGCTGGACCTGGAGGATGTCTTCGGAGGGCTGTCGAATCCGCTGCGCGATGGCCCAGCCGTGGAGCGGCTCGAGCGCGAAGGTCTCGAGGATCAGCAGGTCGACGGTTCCCTGCACGAGATCGGTCGGTTTGCCCATGTCGGGACGCTCCCTATGACTATCGACAAGAGCTCTCTTGTAGACCGTCAAGGCGGCTTCGACTCGCGATGATGTAGAGGCGGGTCTTAAGACCCGCCTCTACTTGGTTATTTTGTGAAGGAGAGGCGGGTGCGAATGTGGCCGGCGGTTTCGCCGCGGGTGTTGAGGATGACCGGCAGCGCGTAGCGGGCGAGCGCTTCGAAGTCGCGCTGGCCGATCACGTCCATCAGGCGAAGTACCGCGAGCAGCGCGGGTTCGGAGGCCCGGATCGAGCCGTCTTCGACTTTGAGGGCGAGGCCCAAGCGGCGGGTCGGAACGGCCGCGGCGTAGAAGCCTTCGGCGCCGACCTTCGAAAAGAGCTGGCCCGGCACGGCGCGCATCAGGTCGGTGTCGAGTCGATCGGTGCCGGCCACCATTTCGGGATGGGCGTTCATGGCCATGAAGATTTGCGACGGCGCCGGTTTCTTGTCGGCGACCGCGGCGGCAAACCGCGCGCAGCCCTCGGCCACGGCATCGAGCGGCAGCGCAAATGTCGGCAGGCCGCAACCGTCAACCGCCTGCTCGATATCGTTGGCTTCGACCTGCATCCAGCGCGCGACCGTACTGCAGATCCGCTGCTGTGCGGGATGTGCGGGGCGATGGTAGCCGTTCGTCACCCACCCCTGCTGGCTCGTGTACGCCAGCATGCCGGCGTGCTTGCCGGAGCAGTTGTTATGGATGCGCGACGGCGCCACGCCGGCGCCGCGCAGCGCTTCGGCCGACGGCGCGTGCATCGGCGCGTGCGGACCGCAGGCCAGGGCATGCTCGGTGAGCTGTGCTTTCTCCAGCATCGACTGCACGGCGGCGACGTGGAACGGCTCGCCGCCATGCGACGCGGTGCACACGGCCAGCTCCGCGTCCGTAAACCCGAAGTTTTCGACACCGCCGCTTTCGACGAACGGCAGCACCTGGAACATCTTGATCGCCGATCGGACGAAGCTGTGATGCGCCGGGTTGCCGGCGCTCGCCACGAGGCCCTTGCCGGCCTCGACCACCGCCAGGTGCACGCGGTGGATCGACTCGACCGTCTCGCCGCGCAGCACTTCGACGACGCACGTGCCCGATTTCAAATGTTCAACCCCACGGAGTTCTTAACTCTGAACTCTTAACTCTGAACTGACACGCGGTCAGTCAGTACAAGCCCAAGCCCCAAGCCTTCACGATCTCGGGATCCACGTGAGTGCAACCAATTGCGTCGACACGCCGCCTCGCTTGGGCTTGACGAGCACTCGTTCAAACGCTTCGGCCGAGACGTCCCATTCCGCCGCCACCGCCTGCAAGTCCGCTTCGAGCGCGGTCTGCATGTCGTCGAGCTGCTGGCGGATCGCGGTCACATTCTCGCTGGCGCGCGCGACATCCTGGGACTCGCGGCCGACCCGTCCCATGCCGCGCGCCGCCGTGGTCGCGCGGCCGAGCGTGCCGGCGTTGACCGCCTTGCGGCCGAGTAACGCGCCGAAGATCGTCGCGCCGATCGATACCGCGGCCGAAACTTTTGCGCCGGTGGCCTGTTCGCTCTGCACCTGCACCGTGTGCTCGGCCCTGCGGACGCGATCCTGAAGTGTCGCCAGCCGCGCGGCCGACTTGTCGCGGACCTTCTGCAAGGCGGCGTCGCGGCCTTCGCGCCCCGCCGCATTCACCCGGATGCGGAAGTCGCGTTCCGATTCGTCCGGGCTCGACACGAGCTTGGTGCGCGCGCTGCGGAATAACTCGACCGCTTGCGACTGTGCCGCCCATCTGGTGAAATCTTTTTCCCACGCGGCATAGTTTTTCGCCTGCATCGCCGGCGCCGGCAGGGGCGCGAACGACACATCGGCACGTGGCGGCACTTTCTGCAGATCGGACGCGCCGAAGCCGGCCGGCTCCGCCCGGTCCCAATCCACCGCCACGGCGTCGTCGGTGATCGGCGTCACGACGCAGACATCGCGGCTTTCGTCGAGGCCAATCTTCGCATCCGCGTAGACGATGCGAGCGCAACCCGCCAGCATCGGCACGAGCTCTGTGCCGGAGCCTGGCGCGAAAAACTGAGGGACGGCGGGATCCAGCACTGGTGCCGCCCCCGTCGTTGGCACGTTTGGCACCCTGCCCATAGGCACGTCAGGCACCGTACGCACTGTACGCACCGCACTCTGAGCGGTGGGCGAGGGCGCCAGCCGCTTTATTTCGTCGCGCCCGAGGGGGCCGCGAAGATAAGAAAGAGTCCAGCGCGTTTCGAACAACGTCGGTTCCTTGTCGTGAACGTTGTGGAGCAGGAACACGCGCTTGTCGAGGCCCGACAGCAACCGATCGATCTCCGCGCGGTCGAAGGTGGTGCCCGACCCGGACGATACGCCTTCGAGGCCGTCGAGCACGCGCGCCTTGTCTCGCTCGGTCTGCAACCGGCCGAGCAGCCACGTGCCGGCGTTGGCCAGGGCCTTGTAGTCGAGGTCGACCGGATTCTGCGTGGCCACCGTGAGGCCGAGCCCGAACGCGCGCGCCTGCTTCAACAAGCGCAGGAGCGGTGTCTTCGAGGGCGGGTTGGCCACCGGCGGCAGAAAGCCGAAGATCTCGTCGAAGTAGACCATCGCACGCAAGCTCGCGGTGCCGCGCTGCGCGCGCATCCAGCTGACGATCTCGTTCAGCAACAGCGAGACGAAGAACATCCGCTCGTGATCGTCGAGATGCGCCAGCGTGATCACGCTGACCCGCGGGCGGCCAGTCGGGGAGTAGAGCAGCTTGTCGATATCGAGCGGCTCGCCCTGCAGCCACGCCGCAAAGCCCGGTGCGGCCAGCAACCGGTTGAGCTGCATGGCCAGAGCGAAGCGATCCTTGGCGGGGTAGAACGACTCGAGATCCAGCACGCCGACCCGGGCCACCGGCGGCTTCTGCACCTGCGCGATCAGCCCTTCGAGGTCGAGGTCGAGCCCCTTTCGCCACGCATCTGTAAAGAGCGTCGACAGCAGGATGTGCTCGCGGCTCTCGAGCGGCTCCGCCGTCACGCCGGCCAGTGCCAGCACGCTGGTAGCCGCCGTCGAGACGCGATCCGACAGCAGCTCTTCGTCGTTGGCCACTTCGGGGTCTGGCGCCGCAAACGATTTGACGATCGACAGCGGCCGCCCCGACGAGCTGCCCGGTGTGTAGAGCGCGAACTCCGCGGCCTCGCGCAGGCGCTCGATGCGGGCGCCGTCCTGACCCCACTCCGCGAGGCCCGCGGCCCACCGCTTGGCCTCGGCCGCGCCGAACTCCTCGGGCGACTGGCCGGCGCGGCGGGCTTCGTCGGGATTGACCCAGGGCGCAAACTCGGCGCCCGTCAATTTCGGGAACGTCAGCAGCAGGTTGCCGAGGTCGCCCTTCGGATCGATGGCAATCACCGGCACGCCGTCGATCGCCGCCTCTTCGATCATGTCGATGCCAAGGCCGGTCTTGCCGCTGCCGGTCATGCCGACAATCACGGCGTGCGTGACGAGGTCCGATGCGTCGTACAGCACGGGCACGTCGCGGCGTGCCTTCGTCTCGGGGTCAAGCTCGCGGCCGAGATAAAACAGCCCGAGCTTCTCGAAATCCTTCACTGCCGGACCTTTCCGTCGGCGACGTAGAGATACAACGTGCGGGTCCGGCCCTCGACATCGGTGAACGAATCAACCTTGTCGGGCGTCCAGTCGCCAAAGCTGAAGCTGTGCGCGACAATGCGCGCACCGGGCGCGAGTTGTTTGGTCAGGATCGGCCGCAGCTTCAGGTTCGACGCCGACAGCAGATAAGTCGTCACGACGTTGGCCTTCGACACGTCGGTCTTCATCGCGTCTTGCAGCGAGAAGGTCACGAGGTGTTCGACTTTCGCGGCCTTCGCATTGGCGTTGGCTTCCGCGATCCGCTGCGGGTCGATGTCGACGCCGACGCCGCGCGCGCCGTACTTCCTGGCCGCCGTGATCGGGATTCTGCCGTCGCCGCACCCGAGATCCACGACGAGCTCGCCCTTTTTCACATCGGCCAGGGCCAGCATGCGGTCCACGACGTCTTGCGGGGTTGGGACATAGGGAGCTAATTGAGGCGCGTCGGGCCGCTTGACCGGTGCCTGGGCGTCGGGACGGGGTAAAAACGGATGAGCTGGAGCCGAGAATGCGGCTAAACTTACTAAAAAGGTAACCGAAACCACAAATCGGATCATGACGGCCAGCATATCAAGGCTCTGAAAAAGTGAGACAAAAACGGCTAACCATGTGCCAAATCAGGGGTTAATCGGAACCAGATGCCACCCGCTCGATTCAGGTAAATGATTGATTTCCGGCCTATTTCCGTTGATTTCACGGCCGCTCTCGGCTATACTGAACAAGCTCGATTAGCGCATTTCGGCCTGCCATACCCTACCAATCTCGAAACGAGGCGCACGTGGGATTTAAGATCGGCGACAAGGTCATTTACCCGAATCATGGGCTCGGCGTCGTTGAGAAGGTTGAAGAAAAGACCATTCTCGGTACAACGTGCGGATTCTTCCACTTGAGGATTCTGTCCAACGAGACCACGGTTCTGGTGCCTGTCGCGAACGTAGACAATGTCGGCCTCCGCCGGGCTATCACCGACGAAGAGGTCGAACGCCTGTTCCTGCTGCTGGGCGACGGTAAGATCGACAACCATCAGAACTGGAAAGGCCGCTTCAAAGACAACTCCGACAAGATGCGCACCGGCTCCATTTACGACATGGCCGATGTGCTCAAGAGCCTGACCTTCCTGGCCAAGTCCAAGAGCCTCTCGTTCCGCGAGAAGCGCATGCTCGACCGCGCCAAGGCGCTCATCATCTCCGAAATCTCGGAAGTGATGCAGACCACCGTGGCCGACATCGAAGAGCGCGTCAACACCGCGCTCGAGAAGTGCTTCACCATGAAGGCGCGCGCCGCACAGCGCGCCGCCACGCGCGCGACCAAGGCGGCCCCGGCCAAAGCGGCGCCTCGTGTCACGGCGGCGCCGCCGGTCACCGCACCCCGGCGCCAGGCTCGCGCCTCGTAGACGACTCTTCACGTTACACTGACGGCGGCCGTGACCACAATCATTGCCGCCGTCAGATCCGTACTGACCTACCTTGTTGTCTCCCTCTACGTACTGATCGCCGGTCCGATCGGACTTGGCATTGCCATTCCCTTCAAGCTGAAGGGCGTGCTTTACGAGCTCGGCCATATCGGCGTGGGGCTGGCGTTGTCGATGGCGGGGATCCGCTACCGCATCACCGGCCGCGAGCACATTCCGGCGGGCCGTGCCGTGGTGTTCTGCTCGAACCACGAGAGCAACGTCGACCCGCCGGTGTTGTTCCAGGCGCTGCACCGGCGATTGCACGTGTTGTTCAAGGCTGAGCTGACGAAGCTGCCGATTCTGGGGCGGGTCATGCTCGCGGGGGGCTTCGTCCCGGTCGAGCGAGACCGCCGCGAAGCGTCGATGGCCTCGATCGATCGCGCCGCCGCATCGATCCGCGCCGGCAACTCCTTCCTGATCTTTCCCGAGGGGACGCGCAGCCGCAGCTCGGACCTCTTGCCATTCAAGAAGGGCGGCTTCATCATGGCCATCAAAGCGGAGGCGCCAATCGTGCCCGTCGCCATCTCGGGCGGCCGGGACGCGATGCGGAAGGGCAGTTGGTTCGTGCGGCCGGTGCTGTGCCGGATTCGCCTCGGCGAGCCGGTCGAGACGGCGGGCATGTCGGTGGACGAACGCGATCAAGTGATCGAGGTCGTGCGCGCGCGGATCGAAGCGTTGCTGAAACAGTAGGGCCGGTCCCCGCGAGAGGTTCCAGCAGGGCACTGACCCCTTGGTAGTGACAGGTATATGGAGATACTCGCCACCCTCGGCCGCACGCTTGGATTCTCGCTCGCCGCCGGTGTAAACCTGTACGCCACGGTGGCCGTGCTCGGCCTGGCCTCGCGCTACCAGTGGGTGCAGTTGCCGGAGCAGTTTGCGGCCTTCGACAACCCCTGGGTGATCGGCGCCGCCGCCGTGCTCTATGTGATCGAGTTCGTCGCCGACAAAATCCCGTGGGTCGATTCGATCTGGGACTCGGTGCATACGATCATCCGCCCAGTGGGCGGCGCGCTGATCGCGGTCGCGGCGCTCGGCGACACGTCCCCGGCGATTACCGCCCTGATCGCCTTGCTTGGCGGCGTGACCGCCGCCGGCAGTCATATGACGAAGGCCGGCACGCGCGTGGCGGTCAACACCAGTCCCGAGCCGTTCACCAACTGGTTCATCAGCCTGATCGAGGACGTGTTCGTGATCGGCCTCAGCCTGTTCACGCTGAAGTTCCCATTGCTGGCCCTGTTCGTGAGCCTCGCGATCGTCGTCATGATCGTCTGGGTCGCGCGCAAGATCTGGCGTTGGCTGAAGCCCACACCTGCCGCAGATCCTCGGATTCTGTAGCGTCGCCACATTTCCGTCGTCTGGCACCCGGCCCCGCTACGCGACGAGAGGTTGATTTGAGCAAAAAGCGTTGGGCCCAGCTCATGAGGCGCCACGTAAGCTCACCGCTTTTTCTCAAATCAACCTCTCGTCGCGTCGACGCGCCCTCCGGCTGCGTATCACGGATGCGCGGGCGTGACGCGGAGAGGTGTCTCCCGGCGTGAGCGTCGAGCGAGGCGTCGACAAGAATCCCGTCGTCAAATCGAGCGGAGGCCAAGACTCGGCGCTGTTTTCTATGAAGCGGCCTCGCGAGTCAAGCACACTCCTCCCCTGTCGTTGTCGTGGCCGTCCGTCGCATCATGCTGAAGCCCGTATGACGGGTGTCAGTCTTCTATTCGCGTTTCGTTTCCACGAGCACGTCG
>JANOZI010000787.1:0-4393 GCA_031429375.1 Acidobacteriota bacterium
ACAGCATGTCGTAGGCGGTCGAGAACGCGACGTGGGCGCGATAGCGGACTTCGCTCGGACCGTCGGCGCCCTCGGAGCCCTGGATGACGTCCGACGGCTTCAGGCCGTTGCCGGTGATCTTCTTGATCGCCTCGTCCAGGATCTTGCGATCGTAGGTCGGATCGATCGCGAGCGACGACGGGCCGGTCGAGACGATCGAAAACATGTCGCCTTCGTGGACGAGCGTTTTTGAAATCTTCTTGAACAGCTCCCGGATGCGCCCGGTGTTGCGGAACTCCAGGTGCAGGTCGTCGACGATGATGAGGAAGATGCGGCCGGCGGTGTCGTTCTTGGGGCGCGACGGCGGCAGGATGATGCCTTCCTGCGCCGTGGCCGGCGGCGGCGCCGCCAGGTTGTGCACGCGCCCGCCGTGCACCAGCGTCAGCCCGGTAATGTCCTGCTTGACGCCATCCTCGAAAATTTCGAAGTCGCCCTTCGTCAGGTCCGCGATGAACTGGTCCTGGTTGTTCCGGACAATCACGTCGGTCGTGACGTAATCGATCGCGACCCGGAAGGTCGGCTTGGCGCCCGGCTGCGCCGGTTGGGCCGGCGGCGTGGCCGGCGCCTGCGCGCCCAGGATGGCGGGAACCGTTGCACTCAAGGCCAGCACGACGACACCCGCAAGGCGAAGGGCTATATTCCTCATGGCCACAGTATAAGACGCCACGGCTGACTTTTTGGCGGGTAAGCTAAAGCAAATGCGAATCGCAATCGGGGCGGATCACGCGGGATTCGAAATGAAACGGGACCTGGCCGGGTATCTGGCCCAGGGCGGGCACGAGTTGACCGACCTCGGCACCCATTCCACGGCGCCGGTCGACTATCCGGACATCGCCGAGGCGGTGGCCCAGGCCATCCGCAACGGCCAGGCCGATCGCGGCGTGCTGGTCTGCGGCAGCGGCGCCGGCGCCTCAATCGCGGCCTGTAAGTTTCCGGGGGTACGCGCCGCCGTGTGCCACGATGCCTACACCGCGCGCCAGGCGGTCGAGCACGACGACCTCAACATCCTGTGCCTCGGCGCCCGCGTGATCGGCCCGGCGCTGGCGCGCTCGCTCGCCGACGCCTTTCTCGCCGCGACCTTTACGGGGGACGAGCGCCATATGACGCGGCTGCGGAAGATCGACGCGATCGAATCGCGCTACTCGCGCGAGGAGTGAGCGAGCAGCTCGGTCCGCAGCCGATCGAACAGGCCATCCGCCCGCCGCACGCCGTCGAGCACCGCCTCGGGCGTCAGCCACAGATCGGGGTTGAGCGGCTCGGCGCGCTTCATCCACGCATCGCGCACCGAGACATCGGCATACTGCTCGTGCACGCGCGCGCTGATTTCCGAATAGCGCACGCGCAGGCGCGTCGCGATCTCGCGGCCCACCAACTCCTCGAGCAGCCCATAAGTATGCGGTCGCCGCGCGACGTGTTCGACCGCGTCGGGCTGCGCTCTGTCGGGGAACACGTGCCTCACGGGCTCGGCAGGTTCGTCTTCGCCGAAGGCCGCTTTCGCCTCGGCTGAAGCGTCGGCGGAGACAGGGTCCGCGTCAACGACGCCGATCATTTCCTCTGCATCATCTGCGTCATCCTCCTCCGCGCTTTGCGCTTCCTCCTCCGCGCCTTGCGCTCCGGAGGACAAGTCGGCGGACAGGTCTGCGGCTGGGTCTCTGCCTGCGTGAGGTGCGGCGGCGCGCGGCTCAGGGCGCCGTTCCCGTTCCCGCTGCGGCTTGATCTTCCGCTCGCGGCGCGGCGCCGGCGCCTCTTCTTCGGGCGTCATCACCTCGCTCAGCGCGAGGATCGCCGGCCAGTCGAAGTCGATGTCGGGATGCTGTTCTTCAATCGTGCGGATGGCGTCTTCGTCGAGCGGCGCGCGGCCGAGCAGTATGCCTGGCGCCGTGCGAGACCAATAGAGCAGCCGCGGCCGATCGCCGGGGCGATCGGCGTGCATCAGGTAAGTGTTCTCGAAGCCGCGTCGGTCGCGGGTCAGGCGGAGAAACGGCACGGCGTGTCCTGGGGCGCCGCGTTAGCGGCGTTTCTTGCCCGCGGTCTTTTTCGCCGGCTTGGCAGGCTTTTTCGCGGCGGGCTTTTTCGCGGCGGGCTGTTTCACCGGCTTCTTGGCTGGCGCCGCCTTCTTGGACGCGGGCTTCGCCTTGGCGGCCGCTTTCGTCCCTCGACTCTGCTCGCCCCTCGACTTTGCTTGGGGCGACCTCGAGCCTGTGGAAAGGTCGCGACGACCCTGAGCTTGTCGAAGGGCCGGCGCCGGCTTGGCTTTCGTCCCTCGACCTTGCTCGCCCTTCGACTCCGCTCGGGGCGACCTTGAGCCTGTCGAAAGGTCCGGACGACCCTGAGCTTGTCGCAGGGTGGTCACGGCCTTCGGCTTGGCGGCGCCAGGTTTCGCGTCGGCCACTCTCACTTTGGGTATTGGCGCGTCGGGCGAGCGATGGATCAACGTGAACCGCACCTGGTCGAAATTGGCGTGGAAGGTCCACACTTCGGCGACTGGAATCTGGTGCTCGGCGCACAGCCGCCGCGCGGCATCGACCGACGAGGGCGGCACATACAAGTGCAGCGGTACCTTCAGTTTGCTGAAGACGTTCCACTCGGCCAGCGCTTCGAGCTGGTTGACGGATTCGCCGGTCTCGACTTCCACCGTCGTCAGCAGCCGTTTGCTGCCTTCGGCGAAGACCAGCACGTCGGGAAATACCGCGAGCTCACCCACCGTGACCGACTGGTTCTGTTCCGACCCGGGATTGATGATGACGTCGGTCTTGCGCTTGTACTTGGCCTGGAGCAGTCGGATAACGCGGTCGTGCTCGAGCTGCTCTCGGACCGGCCGGGTGAGAATCGGCAAACTATGCCTCCGGAAACTTGTGTAAAACGCGCCACTATAACACGCGCCACGCGCCCATGACGGCCGAAGTGTCGAGGGTCGTTCGCCTGGAAACCCGCCTCACCGCATAGAATACCGGGATGCTTTTGCGGGTGTTGACGCTGTTCTTTGCACTCATTCTGGCCGGCCTTTCCTCCGCGCAACCCCAGGTGGCGCCGCCTCCGGCCGGCCTGTCCGCCGTAGCCTTGGCGAAGGCCGATCTCGAGCCGGCCTTGGCCAGGCTGCTCGACTCGATTCGGGCCGCCGACAAGGGCCAACTGGCGGTTTCGGAAGAAGACGGCCGGTTTCTCCGGATCCTGGTCGGCGCCACCAACGCCAGGCACGTCCTGGAAATTGGCGCGGCCAGCGGTTACAGCGCGATCTGGATTGGGCTGGGCCTGCGGCAAACCGGCGGGCGGCTGACCACGATCGAATTCGACCCGGTCCGGGCCAAGGAAGCAGCGGCGAATATCGCCAGGGCCGGCCTCTCCGACATCGTGCGTGTCGTGCCGGGCGACGCCTTTAAGGAAATCCCGAAGGTGCAAGGCACCTTCGATCTCGTATTTCTCGATGCGTGGAAACCCGACTACAAGACATTTTTCGAGCTGGTGTTTCCACGCGTGACGCCAGGCGGGCTGTTTCTCGCGCACAACGTGATCAACAAGAAGAAGGACATGCCGGATTTCCTCGCGGCCATCCAGGCGCATCCGCAGGCACTCAACACCACGGTGTCGCCGGGGCACGAGGGCATCTCGATTACGTACAAGAAGCGAAATAACCAATAACCACTTACGAATAACCAATAACCAATTAACAATAACCAAGACAGCCTTTCCAGATGCGCGCGGTCCATATCATCGGTGTTCCTCTCGACCTCGGCGGCAATCGCCGCGGCACCGACATGGGGCCGTCTGCATTTCGCATTGCGGGCATTGGCGAACAGATCGCCGCGCTCGGGCTGTCGGTGACCGACAAGGGCGACATTCCGTCGCCGATTCCCGAAGCCAAGGGGCCGGGCGACGCCAAGAAACGGTACGTCCGGGAGATCGCCCGGGTCTGCCTGCGGCTGTACCAGGCGTCGCTGGCGTCATTGGACGAGGGGGCGCTGCCGATCGCGCTCGGCGGCGATCACAGTCTCGGCGCGGGGTCGGTGGCGGCCGCCGCCGTCCACGTGCGCAAGCGCGGCAAGGCGCTCGGATTGATCTGGGTTGACGCGCACGGCGACATGAACGGGCCGGCCTCCACCACGTCGGGCAACGTGCACGGCATGCCGCTGGCGGCGTTACTGGGACGCGAGCCCGCGGAGCTGCACTTCGCCGACGGCACGCCGGCCGTGCTCGCCAAGCACACGGTGCTCGTCGGGATCCGCAACCTCGACGATCGCGAAAAAGAGATCGTGCGCGCCGCGAAGGTCCACGTGTTCACGATGAAGGAGATCGATCGGCTCGGCATCGCCGAAGTGATGGAGCGCGCAATCTCGCTCGCCAGCCGCGGCACCGG
>JANOZI010000788.1:0-5291 GCA_031429375.1 Acidobacteriota bacterium
CGTCTCGCTCGGCCGCCGCGCGCTCCTCTTCGGCCCATTGCCGCCTGATCTGCGCGGCGTGCCGGCGACGGCGCCACACCGCCAGCCCGGCCAGTCCGATCACTGCCAACCACAGGACGCTGTCCGATGTGACCATCGGCATCCAGACCGTCCAGAGCTGCTGGCGATCCCAAAACTCGTCTTCCACCGCCCCGATCGGGCGGCCCGTCACGCTTGCCACCGCGTCGTCGAACCCTTCGTCTGTGTTCACCAGGCGGAGGATGCCGGCCGGCGCTGCGGACCCATGCTCGCGGATCAGATCACGCACCACCGCCGCCGACAGCGAGTAGGCGCGCGACTGTGCGCTTTGTCCGCCGAAGAAGAGCGCGTCGATCTCGCGCAGCGTCAAGCGCGGGCCCGCGACCAGCTCCCACGCCAGGCGCGAACGATCTTCGAGCCCCCACGGGCGCTCGACCGCTACCGCGAGTCCTTCGTGGAACCATCGGGGAACAGGACGACCACCGGCAGCGCGGCTGATCAACACGTGCGCCACCTCGTGGCGCAGCACATCTTCCAGCGTGTCGTGGGGATACCGCGGCGAGCGCGCCGGAAACAGCACGATGTGCCCGTCGTTGCCGATCGCAAAGCCCGCGGTCCAGGGGCTCACGCGACTTGCCGCCTCGCTGTCTTCGCCGGCGAGCAACACGGTGATGGGCGGCCCGGCACCTTCGAGTCCGACCGTCCGGACAATACCGGCAAGCGGTTTGAGATCGAATGACTCCAGCCGGCTCCGCGCCGCCGCGAGCTCAGGCGGCGCCTCGATCACGAGCGCAGGTACCGTCTCCACCCCGGATTGGGCGATGGTGATCGCTGGGGCGAGGCTGATCAGGAGCAGCGCGATTCTTAGGCGCACCGCTGTGGCTAGTAATCGAGGTCTTCGGGCTTCACTGATTCGATCTTGCCGTCGCGCTCGATGACGACTGGGAGCCCGTCCTTCTTGTGGCGCAGCATCGCTTTACGGATGCCTCGATCGAGGGCCTGATCGACCACTCGGCGGTTTTCCGTCAGGATGCGATCGACGTCTTTCTGCGCTTCAGCTTTCATTCGGTTCCCTGCCGCTGGACGGCTGCCCAGACCTCTCTATCGTAGACCCTGAGAGGCACAGATTCCAAACCCTCGGCGACCAGTTGCGACTTTGGGCCAGAGCAGTTGTAGAGGGCCCAAGTGCTCACGATTGGCTTCAATGTAACCCTCGCTCCTGGTCCGGACCGTTGGCGCCGCAGAGCGGCTCGAACGTAAAGCCGCGCGCTCGCAGCTTCGGGACCAGCAGCCTGACCGTATCGGCCGCGTGCCGGCGATCCGCGCGCGGATCCTTGTGGTGGCCGTCGTGGATCACGACGATGTCGCCGCTCGACGCTTTGCGGGCGAAGCGCTCTGCCAGGCGCGCGCCTTCGCGCTGTCGTCCCCAGTCGAAATCCCACATGCCCCAGCTCCAACCCGCGAGACGGTAGCCCGCCTGATCCAGACCGCGATACATGGTGCCGCTGCGCCATCCCGCGTGCGGCCGGAACAGCGGGCACGGGGGATGGCCGGTGATCGCCTCAATGCGCTGCGCCGCATGCCGCAGCAAGCTTGCCAAATCATCCGGCGATTCGATCATCAGCCGGCGGGTGCCGCTGTGAAGGCCGATCGCGTGACCGTCGTCGGCGATTCGCTTGACGATCGCGGCCGTCTCGGCGGTCACGTGCACGTCGATCAGGAAGAACGTGGCCCGCGCGCCGGCGTCTCGCAATGCATCCAGCAGCGGCGGCGTCCAATCCGGATTCGGACCATCGTCGAACGTCAGATAGATCGACGGCGTTGCGCCGGGCGCCGGCGTCACGTGCCACACCGACTTCGACGGCCGGAACGCTTCGAACAGGAACGGGAACGGAGCGGTGTGCGCGAGCCCGACGATCGCGGCGACCGCCACGATGAAGATGAGCACGACACGATTGTACCGGCCTCGTATACTGCGCTCCATGCGAATCGGGATCTGCCTGCTTGGGGCGATTGCGCTTGGCGTGACCGTGCTCGCGCAGAACATCGAGCAAACGACGCAAGGGCCGCGTGCACCCGCCCGAATCGCCGCACGGTTCGAAGGTCTCGGCGCCGGCTTCGAGGGCCCGCAAGGGACCGCGAACCTACGCAATCCCTCCGACAACTCGCTCGCGGTCGGCCCGGATCACGTTGTACAGACCGTGAATTCGCGCATGGCGATCTTTACCAGGAAGGGCCGCCGGTTCGCCGAGACGGGGCGCGTGTTGTACGGCCCGGTGAACACCAATAACGTGTTTCGCGGCTTCGGTGGCAGCTGCGAAGCGCGCAACAACGGCGATGCGGTGGTGCGCTACGACCAGCTTGCGCGGCGCTGGTTGATCGTCCTGCCGATCTTCTCGCGCGCGCCCGAACGGCCCGACCAACCCCCGGTGTGGACGGCGCGAGCCGCTGCGTACGAAAGCCCGATCGGTCGCGCCAATCAACCGGGACCCGCGGCAACGATGTATCAGCCCCCGGCACCCTTGGCACCAGCACCTTTGGCACCAATGGCACCCTTGGCACCAACCCCCGTGGCACCCCTGGCACCTTCGGCACCCTTGGCACCTGCAGCGAAGGGTCCGTATTCGGTGTGCTACGCGCTCAGCACCAGTGATGATCCACTCGGCGCGTACTATCGTTACGAATTCCTGCGCCCGCTGTTTCCGGATTATCCCCGTCCTGCAGTGTGGCCCGACGGCTACTACGTTCCGACCAGTACCGGCGACGAGGTAATCGAAAAGCACGCCTGCGTCGTGGAACGCACCGCGATGATCGCCGGCCGGCCCGCGCGCGAGCAATGCTTCGTGATCAACGACGTCAACTTCCTCAACAACGCCGATCTCGACGGCACGCAGCTGCCGCCGCGCGGCGCGCCGAACGTGATGATGGCGGCCGGCGGCACGCAATTGAAGAACGTGCTCGAAGACAACGCGATCCTGACCTGGAAGCTTTTCACCAATTGGGGTGATGCGTCGAAGTCGCGGCTCGAAGGCCCGTCACCAATCGCCGTCGCGCCGTACCATTATCTTTGCGGCGGACAGCTCACCAGCTGCGTTCCCCAGCCGGGTGCCGAACGAAAGCTGGATGCGCAGGGCGACAAGATTATGGCGCGCCTCGTTTACCGGCGCATCGGCGATCAGCAATCGATGGTCGCGGTGCACTCGATCGACACCGCTGCCGGGGGCGGCGTGCGTTGGTATGAGTTCCGGATCGATCGCAACGCGAACGTGGCGCTCCACCAACAGGGCACATATGCGCTGCCTGGGTTTCGGTGGATGGCCAGTCCGGCGATGGACAAGCTGGGCAATATCGGGATCGGTTATTCGTACGGGTCCGCGGCGGAGTTCGCCGGCCAACGGTTCGCCGGGCGCCTGGCAAGCGACCCGCCAGGACAATTGACGCTGCGAGAGGCCGTCCTCGTCGGAGGCGAAGCGCCGCAAACCACGACGCTGCGGTGGCAGGATTACACGCAGACGGCGATCGATCCGAGCGACGACTGTACGATTTGGTATGTCGGCGATTACATCAAGAAAGCCACACCCACTTACTCGACCCGGATCGGCGCATTTCAACTTCCCGGGTGCGCGCCCTGACGATTACTTCCGGGGCGCCTTCTGCGAGCGGCCGTTCTGGTGCAGCACCACCGAGCTGGCGTCGGCCGCAAACTCGAGCTGCGCATCGACGACCTTCAGGAAGAACATCGTTTCGGATTGCGGGAAGATCTGGTTCCGGCCCTGGCCGGTCAGCTGCGCAAACGTGCGATCGCCCTCAACGGTGACGGTGATCGTCACGTTCGGCGCCAGTTCGTACGCGCCGACGTACTTCTCGAGGGTCGCAGCGGGCAACGTGACCTCCTTCCGCTCGGCGGTCAGCGTCACGGTCTCGCCGTGCATGAGCGATGAGAGTTGCGCGCTGAGCGTGGCCGGCACGCCACCGGCGACATTGGACAGGACCACGATCACCGTCTTGGAGTCGGGATAGTAAGCCAACATGGTATTGAAGCCGTCAATGCCGCCGCCGTGCGACACGACGCGGCGGCCGCGCTCGAGCGTCGAGGTCAGCCCGAGCGCGTAATCGTTCTTGAAGGGCGTGATCATCCGATCGAGCGACGCTTTCGAGACCACCTTGCCGGCAAACAGCGCCTGCTCCCACTTCAGCAAGTCCGCGGTCGTCGAATACAGCGCGCCGGCGGCGTGCGGGATCGACATGTGAATGTAGGTCGCGTTGGCAAATCCCGACGGCGTCCTGGAGTAACCACTGGCGCGTCGCTTGATGATCGCCGTGTTCGAGTCGTAGCCGGAGTCCGTCATGCCGAGCGGCGTGAACAGGTTATCGGTGACGAACTTCTCGTAGCTCTGGCCGGAGACCTTCTCGATGATCGAGCCGAGCACGATGTAGCCGGAATTGCTGTAGCTCATTTTCTCGCCGGGCCCGAAGTCGAGCGGCCGGTCGCGCAGCGCAGCGATGGTCTTGTCGACGGTGGCGAGGCGGAGCTTCGCGTCGCCATATTCCGGCAGCGACGTGAAGTTGGCAATGCCCGCCGTGTGCGTGAGCAGGTTGTAGATGGTGATGCGCTCCCACGACATCGGCACGTCGGGGAGATAGGTCTTGAGGCGATCGTCCAGCTTGAGCTTGCCGCGTTCTTCGAGCAGAAGGATGGCGGCGGCGGTGAATTGCTTGGTGATCGAGCCGAGCCGGAACTTGGTGGCCGGCGTATTCGGCACATCCAGTTCGACGTTGGCCATGCCGTAGGCCTTGTCGAGCACGACCTGGCCGTCGCGCGCCACCAGCACCGTGCCCATGAAGGTGCCCGCGGAGACGTGGCTTTGAATGACCTGTTCCATTCGGGCGGTGTCTTGCGCGAGGGCGCCGGCCGCCGTGACGAAGACGAACGCGGCCGCGACCAGCAGTGCTTTTGAAGCCATGGCCGAGATTATCGCCGACTGGCGGTGGGTTTGCATGTGCAATGCCCGATGCGACACATCCGTGGAGGAACTGATGAACTGGTTAAATGAAATGACCGATATCGCTCAGAAATACGGCGCGGGCGCGCCGGCGAACATTCCGGGCTCCGTGCATGACGACTTCGATCGGGTCAGCCGGTCCGCCCCGCCGGCTACGATGTCCGACGCGCTGGCCGAGGCGTTTCGTTCGGACCGCACCGCACCGTTTCCCCAGATGCTGTCGCAGCTGTTCGGGCGCTCGCCATCAGCCCAGAAAAACAACGTGCTTGG